>CAMPAJ010000029.1 GCA_946631805.1 uncultured Eggerthellaceae bacterium | reverse complement strand
ATCGGCACCGAGCGCCACGAGGCGCGCCGTATCGACAATCAGCTGCGCGGCCGTTCAGGTCGTCAGGGCGACCCGGGCGAGTCGCAATTCTACCTTTCCCTCGAAGACGATTTGATGCGCCGATTCGGCGGCGACCGCATGGAGAGCATCTCCAAGATGATGCAGCGCACGAACCTGCCCGACGATCAGCCCATCGAGGCCAGCATGGTTTCGAAAGCCATCGAAAGCGCCCAGCACTCGGTCGAGGCCATGCACTTTGCAGCTCGTAAGAACGTCCTGGAGTACGACGACGTCATGAACCTGCAGCGTCGCGCTATTTACGACGAGCGCAACGCCATCTTGGACGGCAAGGACATGTCGGACCGCGTTCCGCAGATCATTTCCGATAGCGCTCAGGGCATTGTCGACGAGAACTGCCCCGAGAAAACCACGAGCGACGAATGGGATATCGCCTCGATCGAAGCGTGGGTCACGAGCATGACGGGCCGTGAGGACTTCGCCGTCGAGGACGTCGACCACGACGAGAATCCGCGCGAGCTCGCTGAAGGTATCGAGGAATACCTGTCGGGTATATACGAAGAAAAGCTCGACGAGGTGGGCGCCGATGTTATGGGCCGACTCGAGGGCCAGGTCATGCTCCGCATCATGGATGCACGTTGGATGGCCCATCTGCAGGATATGGACTATCTGCGCACCGGCATCGGGCTGCGCGCCTATGGTCAGCGCGACCCTCTGACCGAATATCGCGAGGAGGCGTACAATGCGTTCTCGCGCATGACGGGGACGATGTACGAAGATTACCTGCGCACGCTGCTGCGCTTGCAAGTCGCGCGCCAAAGCGTGCAGGAGCGGGAAGAGCCCGTGCAGGAAGACCCGCTTGCGGGCAAGCGCGTGAGCTATTCGAATCCCGAGGCTAATCTGGAGGCGAGCGATGCGGCGGCCCCTGCTCCTCGCCGCGCGTCGTCCGGCGCTGCTCCCGTACCGCGCGAGGTGGCGAAGCCCACGACATACGTCAAGGACAAAGACGACCCGTATGCCAACGTCGGGCGCAACGACCCATGCCCATGCGGCAGCGGAAAGAAATACAAGAAGTGTCACGGCAGGTATGCTGACTAAATGCTGGGTGCAAGACGTAGATGGAACTAGACGCTAAAACAATCGAGCAATTCGAAGGACGCGTGCACGATGCGCGTGCTTATCTGCATATTGACGACAAGACTGCCGAGCTCGAAAAGCTCGACGAGGAAACGGCTCAGCCTGGATTCTGGGACGATACGGCCCATGCCCAGTCTGTGTCGAAGCGCTCGGGCAATTTGCGCGATACCATCCGCGAATACGATCAGGCCGTGAGCCTGTTCGAGGATGCCCAAACGGCGTTTGAGCTCGCGCAGGAGGACGAAGCGTTTGCCGACGAGGCGCGGCAGAACCTCGAAGCGCTCGAGACGCTATTGGATTCGCTCGAGCTTTCCTCATGGTTTACCGGGCAGTTCGACGAAGGCGATGCAATCCTGACGGTCAATCCAGGCCAGGGCGGCCTTGAAGCCAACGACTGGGCAGATATGCTGTTCAAGATGTATACGCGTTACGGCGAGCAAAAAGGTTGGAAAGTCCATGTTCTTGACGTGACGTATGCCGAAGGCATCGGCATCGACCGCGCGACTATCCAATTTGAAGGGCGCAACGCGTACGGCATGCTCAGAAGCGAGGTGGGGGTGCATCGCCTCGTGCGCATCTCGCCGACCGACGTCAAGGCACGGCGCCATACGACGTTCGCGAGCGTGGAGCTGCTGCCCGTATTGCCGGACGATATCGAGGTTGACCTCGATCCCAACGACGTTCGGGTGGACGTGTACCGCTCGAGCGGCCCGGGCGGGCAGTGCGTCAACACGACCGACTCGGCTGTGCGCCTAACGCACATCCCGACCGGGATAGTCGTTACCTGCCAAAACCAGAAGTCGCAGCTGCAAAACAAGGACGCTGCGTTCCGCGTTCTCAAGGCCAAGCTCTATGAGCTCGAGGAGGCAAAGCGCGCCGCCGAGATCGAAGAGCTGCGGGGCGAGCGCATGGAGAACTCTTTCGGCAGCCAGATCCGCAACTACGTGCTGTATCCCTACCAGCTCGTAAAGGACTTGCGGAGTGGCGTCGAGACCGGCAACGTCGATGCGGTTCTTGGCGGCGATATCGATGATTTTGTTATTGGGTACCATAAATGGGAGGCCTCGCAATAATCGTCCGGCTTCAGCTGCTTGTCCCACCGCTCTGAGGGGCCCTCTTCTGAGGGGTGGGGTGTTCGCTTGGCTTCGGCTAACTGATATGAATGACAGGATTTGTGCCTGCAGAATCGCTTACACCCCACCCCTCAGAAGAGGGCCCCTCAGAGCTTCGTTAACTTGGCCGAAGCCTCTCGCTTGGCTTCGGCTAACCTAAGTGGATTACAGGATTTGTGCCTGCAGAATCGCTCACGACCCCCGTCTCCCCTCGCGGGGCTACGTTTATCTGCTCGGAGGCCGGTCGCTTGGCTTCGGCTGACGAGAGGTTGGTGCGCATGCCGTTTCCGGCTTTGGGGCGGTTGAATCGCTCACACCCCGCCCCTCGGCAGCGGACGCTCGCGGAGGTTCGCTTGCTTGGCTGAAGGTTTTTCGCTTGGCTTTGGCTGGCGAAAACTGATATTGCAAATCTGCTTGAGCGATTTGCGGTCGGAATAACGGAGCCCCGCGAGGTCGGGGTGGTGGGTCTTGAGCGATTCTGCAGGCACTGCTCCTGTTATTCATTTAGGTTAGCCGAAGCCAAGCGAGAGGCCCACCACCCCGACCTCGCGGGGCGGGGGATGAAATGGCTTAGTGTTCGAATCTGATGAAAAAGGTCGTGGATGGGGCAATTGTGTGAGGTGCGGTTGATTTGCCGTTAGGGTCCTTCTGGAGACATCGGTCATTGTACAATGGCACCGTCGAGAGAAAGGTGACAAATGAATATCGACAAGCTGAATGCCCTTGCCAACGACATGCGCATAGACATCATCCGCATGGTGACCGAGGCGGGGAGCGGCCATCCTGGCGGATCGCTGTCCTGCGCCGATATTCTAACCGCTCTGTATTTTGGAGATGTGCTCGACTACGATGTTGATGATCCCGATGCCGCGTGCGATCATTTCATTATGGCGAAGGGGCATGCGGCGCCTGCCCTGTATGCCGCCCTTTCTGCAGCCGGCTATTTCCCGCACGAGGAGCTCCTGACGTTGCGGAAGCTCGGTGCCCGGCTGCAAGGCCATCCCGACAGCAATCTGGTGCCAGGGGTTGAGGTTTCCACCGGATCGTTGGGCCAGGGCCTCTCGATCGCATCCGGCCTGGCGGCTGGCCTTAAGCTCAACAACGATGACCATGCGGTATTTGCCCTGCTGGGCGATGGTGAATGCCAGGAGGGCCAGGTGTGGGAGGCTGCTATGTTCGCAGCCCACAACAAGCTCGACAACCTTGTGGCAATCGTCGATCGCAATCATCTGCAGATCGACGGCAATACCGCAGACGTATGCGACCCGGGCGATCTGGGGGCAAAATTTGCTGCGTTCGGATGGGAGGCAGCCGAAGTCGACGGGCACGATATCGAGGCCGTCATAGATGTCCTGAACGCCGCGAAGGCTTCGCGCGATGGCAAGCCCCATGTCATCATTGCCAACACCGTCAAGGGCAAGGGCGTGTCCTTCATGGAGGATCAGGCCGGTTGGCATGGCAAGGCTCCCAGCGAAGAGCAAGCAAAGGTTGCCTTGGAAGAGCTCGGATACGATTTTGCAGATGATGCTGCGTGCGCAGACCCTTCGAAATTCGCAGCACCGATTGCTTCTGAACCTGCTGAAGCGGGCGCTTTTAATGCCGATGTGGCGTCGCCTTGCATGGCGAGCCCCGAAGAGGCGGCTCAGAAGAAGGCGACGCGCGCTGCTTTTGGCGTGACGTTGGCTGCGCTCGCCGACGAGGGCATGCCCGTCGTTGCCGTGGACGCCGACCTTACGGGATCTACGACAACGGCCAAGTTCGCGCAGGCCAAGCCCGAGTACGCGCAGCGATTGTTCAATGCGGGCATTGCCGAGCAGAATATGGTAGATGTTGCGGCCGGCTTGTCCCTCGCGGGCAATGTGGCGTTCACGGGCTCGTTCGCCGTGTTCGGCACTGGCCGAGCTTACGACCAAATTCGCAATACCGTGTGCTACTCGAACCTCAACGTGAAGATCGCGCCGACGCATGCCGGCATTTCCGTTGGTCCCGACGGCGGCAGCCACCAGATGCTCGAGGACATCACGCTCATGCGGGGCCTTCCGAACATGCGCGTGCTCGTGCCGGCTGATTACGCGGCCGCTGCGGCAGCAATTCGCCTTGCCGCAAAGACGCCGGGTCCCGTTTACATCCGTATGGGCCGCGCTTCGGTGCCCTGCGTGTATGCCGAGGGCGTCGAGCTCGAGCTTGGCCGTGCGTACGTTCTGAACGAAGGCTCCGACGTGACCATCGTCGCATGCGGCGTGGAGGTCGAGCAGGCCCGCATTGCGTGCAGCATGCTTGCGGAGCAGGGCATTTCCGCAGAGGTCATCGACGCTTTCAGCGTAAAGCCCCTCGATGCGCAGACCATCGTCGCTTCGGCGCGCAAGACGGGCGCTGTCGTTACCGCCGAGGAGCACAGCGTTATAGGCGGTTTGGGCTCTGCTGTTGCCGAGGCCCTGTCGTGCGAGTACCCTGTGCCCGTTGAATTCGTGGGCATGCGCGACCGTTTTGGCAAGTCGGGATCCTACGAAGAACTTTCAGCATATTTCCAGATGGACGCCACAGCGATTGTCGAAGCTGTGAAGAGGGTTATCGCTCGCAAGCATGAGTGCTAGAATCGAAAAGTCTCAGTAAATAACGACTATTCGAACGGAGCATTCTGTGACAGAAGCCACCACTCAGGGGGCGCGTTCTGCTGATTTGTCCATGTCGCTGCCAATCGTCGGCGCCGAGGACATCCCGCAGCAGGGGGTACCGGTTATCTCCTTCGATCGTGTTTCGAAGGTGTATCCCGCCCAGCCAAACCGTCCCGCACTCGATAACGTTTCTCTTCAAATATACCCGGGTGAGTTCGTCTTCCTCGTAGGGCATTCGGGCTCGGGCAAGTCGACGCTCGTGCGCCTGATTATCCGCGAGCTTCGTCCCAGCTCGGGCACGATTACCATCGCAAACGAAGACTTGGGCTCCATGCGCAACTGGCGCGTGCCGTATTTGCGTCGTAACATCGGCTGCGTATTCCAGGACTTCAAGCTGCTGCCGAACAAGACGGTGTTCGAAAACGTTGCATTTGCGCTCGAGGTAATCGGCAAGAGCCGCAGCATCGTCCGCACGCAGGTACCCGAGGTCTTGCGCCTCGTCGGCCTGCAGGACAAGCTCGACAAACTCCCCGACCAGCTTTCGGGCGGCGAGGCGCAGCGCGTTTCGATTGCGCGCGCCATCGTCAACCGTCCTCCGCTGCTCGTGTGCGACGAGCCCACCGGCAACCTCGACCCGCAGACTTCGCGTGGCATCATGGACCTGCTCGAGCGCATCAACCGCACGGGCACGACGGTTCTCGTGGCGACGCACGACCGCGAGATGGTCGACAACATGCGCAGGCGCGTCATCGCCCTGGAGCGCGGTCATCTGACGCGCGACCAGCAGAGGGGGGTGTACGGCTCCGATGTCTAGTCTCATTTACTTTTTCAAGCAATCGTTGCAGGGCTTTGCCCGCAACTTGTCGACGACGCTTGGTTCCATCATCACGATTTTCCTGTCGTTGTTCATCATTGGCTTGTTCCTGGTGGGGGCTACCGTTGTCGACAACATCGTTAAATCGGTCGAGAGCGAAGTATCCATTACCGCTTACGTCAAGGACGCGCCGAGCCAAGACGATAAAGACGCATTCAAGCAGTATCAGTCCGACCTCGATGCTGTGCAGAAGTACATAAAGGGCCTTGATGGCGTGGCGTCGGTCACGTTCACGACGAAGGAGCAGGCGCTCGAGGAGTTCCGCGCCATGTCGTCGAACGCCGATATCGTGGACGAGCTGGGCGGCAATCCGCTTCCGGCTTCCATCAACGTCGAGCTGTCGAATCCCCAGCAAGTTCAGGAAGTGGCCGATAGCATCCAAACGAGCGACCTGTTTGCAAAGGTGGCCGACGAGAAGGATCCCGCGAAATCGCTCAAGTACGGGCAGCGCACCGTCGAGCGTTTGTTCCAGGTGACCAATTACCTGCGTTACGGCGGCATCGTGCTCATCGCGCTCTTGGTGTTCATCGCGCTCGTGTTCATCAACAACACCATCCGCTTGGCCATCATGGCGCGCCGCAAGGAAATCGCCATCATGAGGCTGGTCGGTGCGAGCAACGGCTTCATCCGCGGGCCGTTCCTCATGGAAGGCGCCCTGCATGCCGTCATCGGATCCGCCCTGGCAATCGGGTGCATCGAGCTCATCCGCCGGTTCGCGCTTCCCAGGCTGCAAACCTCGCTCGCGTTTTTGCCCATCCAGGTCGAGCCTAACATTTTCATTATCATTTACCTGGCTCTGCTTGTGGCGGGTCTCATCATCGGCCTCATCGGCTCCGCATTCGCGATGCGCCGCTACCTAAAGGTGTAGCAGGCAGGCGTAAGCGCCTATGGGCAGTCGACGCGGCAATACCAATCGAGCAGCTGCGCGTACGCGTAAAATGCGTGCGCGCAACTTCCATTTCATACGCTTTTTTGCGGCCATCATCATGCTGTGCCTGGCCTTCGGGTTGGGCTTCTTCGTGCGCGGGCAATCGAGTTTCCTTGCATCGTTGGGCCTTCCGTCATCTTTGACGGGCATCACCTCGGTGCAAACGCCCGGCGATAAATCGACCTCCGACGACGTGTACCATTCCTTGTCTGCGCGTATCAAGGAAGTCGATACGCTAATCAAGGACGATAGCCTCGACACCTACGAACTCGATCCTACGACCGATGCGGTCCTTACAGCCGTGGCCGAGTCGTCCAACGACCCCTTCATGCGCTACTACTCCAACGAGCGATACACCGAGCTTCTGAACAAGCAGGACGAAGGCTATGCTGGCATAGGCGTCCTGTTTTCGGAATACAAGGGGCAGGCGTACGTCGTCGATGTGTTCGAAGGCTCGGCTGCCCAGAGCAAGGGCGTGCAGGAGGGGGACTTCGTCGAGTCGGTCGATATGGATAGCTCGCAGACCTGGTCTCGTTCGGAAGTCACGGCGAAGCTTGCGCAGGCAGCTGGCTCAGACGTCGTCATTACATGGCGGCGTCCCGAAACATTGGAATCCGATGGGGGCGAGGAGATAACCACGACGCTGCCGTGCTACGAGTACGACGAGCCCAACGTCACGCGCGAATACGACAAAGATCGCCATGTTGGGTACGTCAAAGTGCGCCAGATCACCGAGAACTCGGCATCATTGGTCAAGACGGCAATAGAGTCGCTTGCCGATAATGGCGCGGCGGCCTACGTGCTGGATTTGCGCGACAATCCAGGCGGTTACCTTTCCCAAGCCGTGGACATCGCGAGCCTGTTCATGAGCAGCGGTACGGTCGTAGAGCTCGAGACGACGAACGGCATTTCCGCGAAAGCCGCTTCGGGTCAACCGACCACAGACGCGCCGCTCGTCGTGCTTATCAACAAGAACACGGCCGCAGCAGCCGAAGTTGTCGCGGCGGCCTTGAAAGAAAGCCAACGCGCGTCGCTTGTGGGCGAGACGACGCTCGGCAAGGGTTCGGTGCAAGTCGTCTCGCAGCTGTCGTTCGGCGGCGCCCTTCGCTATACGGCTGCATATTACCTGACCCCCGAAGGGCATAGCATCGACCAGATTGGCGTAACGCCGACGAACCCGCTCGAAGCGGCGGCGAAGACGCAGAAGAGCTACGCGCTCGAGCTTGCCGAGTCGTTGGCTCCCGAAGAATAATTCCCATGGCGCGTAATCGTTCTCATACGCGCAGCTCTGCGCATCAGTATCCACGTGGCACGCTTTCGGTCACGCGGGGAGGTTACGGGTTCGTTCAGACGCCCGAAGGGGAGTTCTTCGTGCCGGCCGACCGGATGAACGGAGCTTTTGACGGGGATGTAGTCGAGATATCGCCGGCGCGCCAAGAGCGTTCGCGCAAAGCGCTTGCCCGCGCCGCCTCGTCTTCGCAGTGTCGCGAGGCACGCGTGAAACGCGTCGTGGAGCATGCTCATACGCATATAGTCGGCAGGTTTCACAGGGCTGAGCCATTCGGCGTCGTCGTGCCTGAGGATCCGCGCATTCACTACGATATCTTCACCATGCTTTCCGAATGCGCCGACGTGCCGGAAGGAGCGTTCGTGCGCGTGGCCATGGTCACGTATCCGAGCCGCAAGGAGGCGGCGACGGGCACGATCGTGGAAGTGCTCGGCGACGATGACGACGAACGCGTTCCCATCGACCTCATCGTGGCTCGCCACAAGCTTCAAACTGATTTTTCGCCGGCGGCGCTCGAGCAGGCTGCCGAAGCGCGCGTTGACGCTGAGGATGCCCTGCAAAACGGCTACGTCGATTTGCGGGAGCGCTTCATATTCACCATCGACCCGCTTGATGCGCGGGATTTCGACGATGCGGTATCGTTGGAGCGCGTTGACGAAAACACCCAGAGGAATTGCGCGTGGCGGCTAGGCGTGCATATCGCCGATGTATCGCATTACGCACCTTGGGGCAGCTCGGTAGACCTCGAGGCGCGAAAACGCGCGACGAGCGTGTATTTGGTCGATCGGGTCGTGCCCATGTTGCCCGAGGCTCTTTCGAACGAGGTGTGCTCGCTCAAACCCAACGAGGAGCGCAGGAGCATGACGGTCGATTTGTATCTCGACGCGTCGGGTTTAGTTGCAGATGTCGATATCTACCCTGCCGTTATTCGGTCGCGTGCGCGCCTTACCTACGAACAGGCGCAAGCGTTTATCGATGCGCGTTCGGATGGGGAGGGATTGCCCAATGTGGCAGAAGAGCTACGCGAGGGGCTCTCGTGGCGTATCCGCGAGCTTTCTCGGCTAGCGAAGAAGCGCAAGCAGTTGCGGGACGGCGCGGGCGGCATCGATTTCGATACCGTCGAAGCGAAAGTGCAGCTCGACGAGGCGGGGGCGCCCCTGGCTATTTCCATACGAAAACGGACCGATGCCACGCAGCTCATCGAGGAGGCTATGATTGCGGCAAACGAGGCGGTTGCGCGGTATCTGCGAGACGCCGGATTTCCCTGCATCTACCGTACTCACGACAAGCCCTCGCACGAGAGCTTGTCGGGCCTGTTGCCCGTGCTGCAGGAGTTCCCGTGGTTCAAGCGCATGGATGCGGAGGCGTTCGCGAGCGGCAACCCCCATGTGATCGCACGCGTTTTGGAGCAGTGCTCAGGCCGTTCCGAAGGTCCGCTCGTCACGACGCTCGTGCTCCGTTCGATGAAACGTGCTCTTTACGAGCCCGAGCTAGGCGAGCATTACGCTCTCGCGAGCGAGGCGTATGCTCATTTCACATCGCCTATCAGGCGCTACCCCGACCTTGTAGTGCATCGCATGCTCAAGGCGGCTCTTATGGGCAGGCCCGAGAAATTCGACCAGGAGGTTTCGAACCTCTCGTGGATCGCCGAGCATTCATCCGAGATGGAACGCGTCGCCGAAAGAGCTGCCCAGGAGTCCCAGGAAGTCAAGATAATCGAGCTCATGGAGTCCCATGTTGGCGAAACGTTCCCGGCCATGATTGCCGGCGTGGCGACTTACGGGTTGTTCGTGCGTCTTGATAACACGGCAGAGGGCCTGGTGGAGATGGCGGATTTGGGTCGTGAATACTTCGCCCTCGATCCCGTGCGCCATACGTTGACGGGGTCCGATACCGGCAAGGAATACCGTTTGGGCAAACGCGTGGCCGTGCGGCTCATCGAAGCAGACGTGCGAATGCGGTCGCTCAAGTTCAGGCTGCTCTCATGAACATGCGCAGGGCCGAAATAGCAGCCGTCGTAGTTACGGTGCTCATGGTGGCGGCAATCGGTGCCATGTGGGCTGTTCGCCCGACGCTGTTCGACCCGATCCTGAATGTGATTGGCGTAAGCCAGCAGCAAGATACCCAAGGTGGGGGAGGCCTCGACACAGGCTCGAAGGGCGCAACAGGAGTGCAGGGCCAGTCGGGGCACTCGTTCTCCGAGGTCGGAGACACCGTGCTGACCGACCAAGAGGTTGCCGAGGAACGTGCCGAGTGGGTCCGCCAGCATCAAACTCCGTTCATCGCGAATGCGCAAGGCGTTGACCTGCGCAGCCCCATTCAGCCCTCGGATTTGACGGGCGTCCTGTTTCACCAGGCGTCATACGACTATGCGTACGTCCTTTCAACTGAGCTGCCCGAAGCCGATTACGAGAAGGTGCAAAAACAGCACCAGATTCGAGTGAACACATCGCAGGAACAGGGGGAGTGGCTCGATGCCGATGCGCTGCACCTGTGGCGTTCGTCAGATGCAACGGCCATGGACACCTCCATCGACGTTGGCGCGCTGCCCGGCACGATCGTGCGCGCCCCAATTACAGGCACGGTTGTCCTGGTCAAGAAGTACAAGCTTTACGATACCGTGCCCGATATCGAGATTCACATCCAGCCCGACGGACGCAAAGACTTAGACTGCGTGCTCATTCACACTGACGAGCCGCTTGTAAGTGCGGGCGATCGCGTCGAGGCTGGCATTACCGAGATTAGCCATGTGCGCGATATCGAAAAAGACCTCACCGATGTTCAGCTGGCGTTTTACACGCCCGAAGGCGTCGGCGGTAACCATACTCACGTGCAGCTGAATAATGCGGATGCAAAAGACTATCGCAAGAAGAAGCTCAAGGGCGCCGTTGCTGCAGAATGATGATTCAAAAGCAAATGCGCTGCGGGGCTCGTGCCCGCTCGTTTAGTTCGTTACTGCCCTCAGCGAAATTGCACGATTTGCCCTACCCACGGTGATATGCGTGTTGCTCCGGGCGCGCGTGCACGTATATTCCCGTAGGTCGGCCGAAATGGCCTATTGCTATGTGGCGGTCGACAACAAAAAGCCGCTACCATGATGGTAGCGGCCTATGAAATGTGGTGGAGGCGCGGAGAATCGAACTCCGGTCCATACTGAATCCCTGGTCAGGCTCTACAAGCTTAGTCGATGCTCAGATTTGAGGACTGCTTGGCGCAACGACGTGCGTTGCAGCCCCGAGTCGGTTCGATCTTAGCGTGCGCCATACCGGCTACGTGCGCACGAGCATTTCCCTAAGATGACATCGCGCCCGGGGCGGGAAAACTCCCGGGTTTGACGCGCCGACTTATGTTATGCGGCGAGGGCGAGTTGACGCCCAGCAAA
>CAMPAJ010000028.1 GCA_946631805.1 uncultured Eggerthellaceae bacterium | reverse complement strand
TCGGCGAGGATGGCCACAAGGAGTCCAAGGACATCCATTCCGGCGGCGGTTGGCACGCCAACCTCATGGACATGACCGTTGGCAATTTCACGCGCGAGGTGCGCACGCCCGACTCGGTCGAGGGCTGGTACTGGGGCGCCAAGCACTTCTGGGGTTCCGGCTGCAACAAGGGCCTGGGCATGCCGGCTCCCCCGCAGACCGGCTACAACCCCTGGCACGTGCTGCGCGACATCTCCGAGCACTCCGAGATGATCGCCTTCGCCGCCGGCGACTGGGAGCTCACGCAGAACTACGCGTCGCAGATGTGGTCCCAGCTGCTTAAGTTCTGGGAGGAATGTGGCAAGGAATTCGTGGTCATCGACCCGTTCTGCAACTACACAGCATGCTGCCACGACATGAAGTGGATCCCCATCCTGCCCAACACCGACGCCGCGCTGGACTTCGGCGTCATGTACGTGTGGTTCACCGAGGGCCTCTACGACGAGGACTACGTGGCCACCCACACCGTGGGCCTGGACAAGGTCAAGGCCTACGTGCTCGGCGAGGAGGACGGCATCCCCAAGACGCCGGCCTGGGCCGCGGAGCGCTGCGGCGTGCCCGAGTACACCATCAAGGCCTACGCGCGCAACCGCGCCAAGCTCATCACGGCATCGGTGCACTTCAGCTCCGGCGCCATCAAGGGCCCGTACAGCTTCGAGCCCGGCCGCACGCATGCCTACCTGCTCGGCCTTCAGGGCCTGGGCAAGCCCGGCGTGCAGCAGGCGTTCATGAACGCGTCGCTCATCGGCAAGGAGACCATCGCCCGCTCGACCTCCGCGCCGTTCAGCATGGCCAATCAGTGCCGCATGTTCTATCCCTCCGAGCAGAAGATTCCGCGCACGCTCATCGCCGAGGCGCTGCTCGAGGGCCATACCGAGTGGTACGGCTCACCGGCCATCGTGTACGTCGAGACGTCAGAGCAGTTCCAGAAGAACGAGTATCCCACGACGCCCGAGTCGTACAAGGCGGCGCTCGGCACCGCATCGCCCGAACTCGCCCGCGCGACCGGCCGCAGCGTCGAGGAGCTGCAAGCGGCCATCGACTACAAGCTCGCGCACATGCCCGAGTTCAACAAGATCCACATGCTGTGGTCCGAGAAGCCCTGCAACATGAACTGCTGGGACGGCGGCTTCCGCTACCAGGACGCCATCCGCACGAACGAGGTTGAGTTCTTCGTGACCAACCACCAGTGGCTCGAGAACGACTCGCTGTTCGCCGACCTGGTGCTGCCCGTCACCACCTGCGTCGAGGACGACGACATGATGGGCGGCTCGATGGTCGTCTCGATGCGCTCCGCCGCCGTCACGCCTCCGGGCTGCGACCGCGTGGGCGAGTCCAAGTCCGACTTCGAGATTGCCTGCGAGCTGGGCGAGCGCTTCGGCATCCGCGAGCAGATTGATATGGGTATGACTTGCGCCGAGTGGCGTGACTTCGAGTTCGAGAACTCCCGCCTGGGCGAGGAAATCACGTGGGAAGACCTGCAAGCCAAGGGCTTCTACTTCCCCAAGCAGGACCCCAACCAGGACCAGATCCCGGCCGGCATGACGGGCTTCTACAACGACCCGGAGGCCTGGCCGCTCGACACGCCGACCGGCAAGCTCGAGTTCTGGTCCGAGGCCCTGGCCACCAACTTCCCCGACGACAAGGAGCGCACGCCCATGGCCCGCTGGACCGTCGGCGGCCCGAAGTCCGAGGGCTGGACGCACGACGAGACCCTGTGGGGCGAGCGTGCCAAGGATTATCCGCTGCTCATGGTGGCCAACCCGGCCCGTTGGCGCGTACACGTCCAGGGCGACGACATCAAGTGGTTCCGCGAGATCGAGACCTGCAAGGTCAAGGGCAAGGACGGCTATCTGTACGAGCCTGGTTGGATTAACCCGGTCGACGCAGCTGCTCGCGGTATCGAGGACGGCGACATCGTCAAGGTCTTCAACGATCGTGGCACGATCCTGACGGCGGCGCGCATTTCCGAGCGCGTTATCCCCGGCGCCTACATGGTGGCCAAGGGCAGCCGCGTTGACCCGATCGCTGAGCGTCTGGACCGCGGCGGCGCCGCCAACCTGATCAGCCCCGAGGGCCAGGTCTCCAAGAACTGCCGCGGCTTTGCCGTATCCGGTTACCTCGTAGAGGCCGCCAAGGTCACCGACGAGGAGATGGAGCAGTGGAAGAAGGACTACCCCGAGGCCTTCGCGCGCGACTACGACCCGGCCATCGGCATCAACTACGCTTCTTGGGTTATCGAGTAGCCGGATTTGCCTTCACGAATGTGAGTTTGACCCGCGACTCAGCTTATGTTGAGAGAGAGGAACGGAAATGACGAAAGCATTTCTTATAGATATCGCCAAGTGCACCGGCTGCTACAACTGCCAGATCGGTTGCAAGGACGAGCACTGCGGAAACGAGTGGCTGCCCTACGCCGCCGAGCAGCCTGATATTGGCCAGTTCTGGATGAAGGTCGACCAGAAGGAGCGCGGCGCCGGTTCGCACGTTCGCGTCACGTACACGCCTATCATGGGTGCCCAGAACCCGGCCATCCGCGAGTTCGCCCCCGAGGTCCTCATGGACCGCGACGACGGCCTGATCGTCATCGACCCGGCCAAGGCCAAGGGCCGCAAGGACATCGCCGACAAGTTCGAGGGCGTGTACTGGAACGAGGAGCTGCAGATCCCGCAGGGCTGCACGGGCTGCGCGCACCTCATCGACGACCCCGACTCGCCGATTCGCATCCCTCGCTGCGTGGACAACTGCGCGGTCGACGCCATCCAGTTCGGCGAAACCGATGAGCTTGATCTCGAGGGCGCCGTGCCGTGCGGTGGCGACGGGGCCATCGTGTACTACAAGAACATCCCTGGCAAGTTCATTGCTGCGACCGTGTACGACCCCGAGGCGATGGAGATCGTCGAGGGCGCCAAGGTCACCGCGACGGGCGAAGCCGGCACGTTCGAGGCCGAGACCGACATGTGGGGCGACTTCTGGCTGAAGGACCTGCCCGAGGCCGAGTGGAAGCTCGCCATCGAGAAAGACGGCAAGAAGGTCGAGTGCGACGTTTCGACCGTCGAGAAGGACCAGGGCCTGCCCGACATCGCGCTGGCCTAAGGGATTGCGCTGGTAGGGTGTAAGGCCTGAGCTGTTGAGCGCCGCTGGTTGCCCGGATCGTGACGGGTGGCCGGCGGCGCTTCTGTTTAGCTTCATCCAATCCGTCCCACCGCCCCGTGAGGGGAGGCGGGGGTCGTTCGCTTGGCTTCGGCTAACTGATGTGTATAACAGGAAATGTGCCTGCAGAATCGCTCACGACCCCCGCCTCCCCTCACGGGGCTTCGTTGCTCCAGGTCGCAAGCCTTTCGCTTGGCTTCGGCTTTCCGTCCCACCGTCCCGAGGGCGCGCCTGTCGGGGCTACTTGACCTTTGCATTAAAGGGGCTGTTCCCTTTAGTGTGGTGGGCAACATGGGCTGATTGGCTACCGCAAATAGACGTGTGCGGTATTGCTTTGCTGGGCAGTTAACGAAACAATTGAGCAAGCTGGAAGGTCCAGTGCGAATGCGATGGAAATCTAGGTATAGGTGCGATTGTGGATAATTCGAAAGTCGTGGCGGAGTATCGTCATAGCCATAATATCGGGGAAGTGCCCATCTGCGGCATAGACCCGGCGACGTTCGAGATGAAGGGCACGAACGGGTGCCTGTATCGCGAGGTCGACACCAATATCTGGATGAATGCGAAAGAAGACGACGGCATCGCGTACGTGGGTACGAGCAGGCATGCCGGGGGAGTGGTGCTCAGGCCGCTGTTCTTGAACATCGAAGGCATATGGCTCAATGCCGTGACGGGGCGCGAGACCGATTTTCCCAAATGGCGCAAGAAGACGGCTGACGCTGTTTCTGTGCCAGGTTTGAAGGTCCTCGATCCGGGGTTGGATAACGCAACGGGGGAATTGCCCCTTCAGCAAAAACGGCGGGCTCCTTCGCTCAAAGGCGATTGGCGCGAGCGCTGCGCTTCGCTCGTGAACATTTGCGAGGCGTTTTCGTGGTCCGAGACAATCAACGACTTGTACAGGCACATGGCCGATGCGGTGGCCGAAGTGCTCGGATGCTCGGACGTGTATTTCAACTTGTTCGTGGCCGAAGGGGTCAGGCGCATGGGGGTGGCCTACCATACTGATGGTAGCGACCTGTTCCGCTGGGAAGGGTATTTCGGTCCCGAATCGTCGATTAACTTACGTTGGATGCTCGACGTGGCCGAGCCGCTGGTTTTGGATTTGAGCAGGGATAGCTTACCCGAGCTTATAGAGAGCAAGTCTTTGAATCCGAGTTCCGTATGCGCCATAGCGTTTCCCATTCAATCGATGGATGCGATAATCGGCATCTGCTTTGCCCTGTTTGACGAGTTGCAGTCCATCGACGAAGAGGACAAGGAATTCCTCATGCTCGTCGGTCGCATGCTCGGCGTGTTCGCCAAGCGCATGCGCGATACGCGTAACGCGTTCGAGCTGCAGGCGCTCGATGAGAGGCGTACTGTGAGCAGGAAGATCCGCGACAACGTCGTGACCCTTATGGGCTCGCTTTCCCTCAACGCCGCAGCAGCTGCCGCATCGCTGGAAGATGGGGATTACGATTGCGTAGGCAAGGACCTCGATCGGCTCGAGGGCGCGGCCGCAAAAGCCATGGGCATCTTGGGAGACGAGCTATCGTTGCTGGATATGCCCTTGGATGAATCGCATGGGTTCGTGGAAGGCGTGAAGCAATGCCTTGCCCAGTTCGAGACAAGCTGGGGAATCGCTACCGAGCTTGACCTTTCGGCCATGGTCGAGGATCGCCCGGTTCGCATCGTCATCGGCCTCCAACTGACCCAAATTCTCGGAGAATGCCTTTCCAATATCCTGAAATACGCTCATGCGAACAAGGTCACGGTGTCGCTTGCCGACGATGCTCATTGCTTCTCGATGATCGTCGAGGACGACGGGTGCGGGTTTGACGTGCACGCTGCCAAGGGTAATTCCTACGGTATCGAGACTATGCGGCAGCGAGCGCGTGCAGCAGGAGGCGAGTTGGCAATTTTCTCGGATTGCAATGGGACGAGCGTATGCGTCGACATCCCCTACGAGAAATCCCGTTGGCAGGGACGCTAGCCATGAAAGCCTCGACGAAGCTTCCCAAAGCTGCGCCGGCACAGGTGTTAATCGTTGATGACCAGGCGCTATATCGCGAAGGTTTGCACGAGATCATGAAGCATTGGCCGGAATTCCAAGTCGTGGGGGAAGCGGCCGATGGGTGGCATGCGCTCTCGTTTTGCCGGAAGCATCGTCCCGACATGGTCGTCATGGACAACAATATGCCCATGATGGCCGGCGTTGAGGCAGCGCGCAGGATAATTCAGGAGTGCGAAAGCACCACAGTGGTCATGCTCACGGTATCGGTGGATGAAAACGACCTCATGCAAGCATTCGATGCCGGAGTGCGCGGCTACCTGCTCAAGGAAACGCCTTCAAGGCAGCTTCGAGTTTACTTGAAAGAGGCGCTCAAGGGCGAGACGGTCGTGTCGGCTTCGGTGGCGAAGTTCCTCGTGTCGAAAGCAGTCGCCAGGCCCTATACTTCTTCTCGTTTGAAGGAAGCGGAGCCCGATGCGAAACTCGACGCGGATGAGCGCGATGTCGTGCGCCTCGTCGCACGCGGGCTTTCCAATGAGGCCATCGGAGCGGAGCTTTACATCAGCCCTGGTTTGGTCAAGAAACGGCTTAGGGCGATAATGGACAAATTGTCCCTGAGCAATCGCGTGCAAGTGGCCGTGTATGCAGTTCGGCATGGGCTTGCCGACGATGCTCAAAGCTTTACGTAGGGAATGCGTTTTAAGGTAAAAGGAGGTTGGCCATGCCGAGTAATGGCGATCAGGTGAGGGTACATTTCGTGGGCACGCTCGACAATGGTTCGGAGTTCAGCAATTCGTTTCTGGTGGAGGAACCCTTTGAGTTCATAATCGGCTCGGGCGAGATGCTGCCCGCATTCGAGCAGGCCGTTTGCGGTTTGAAGCCGGGGGAGGAGACCACGGTGCGCATACCCGCCGAGCAGGCGTACGGCAACTACGACGAGAGCCTTATCGAGAAAGTCCCGGTGGCGCTATTCCCCAACGCTTTCAAGCTGCCCGTGGGCGAGTACATCGAAATCCCGGTAGGCGACGACGAGATGCGAGTAAAGGTGCTCAAGATCGAAGACGGCCGCATCTACTTCGACCATAACCACGAGCTTGCAGGCAAGGCGCTGAACTTCTACATCAAGCTCGTCGACATCGTGGGCTAGGGTGCGGTCATGTGCTATGCCTCATCGTGCAATCCCCGTTGCGGGGATTGCCGGCCCAAACGCATCATCGACTCGACCTGTCCCGCGTGCGGTATGCCCGCCGAAATGGGACGCGAGCAGTATCTGGTCATATACGACTTGCCGCACAAGCCGAGCATCATCGAGAAGAAAATGCTCCAGCGGGGCGACATCTGCGCGCCTGTATGCAAGTTCTGCGGCGAGGACCTCACCGAAACGTTCAGGGGCGTCGTTGAGCCTGCGCCCTGCACCAGGAGCCGCATCGTGTGCGGATTCCCCTGCGGCCGCCGCAACGAACCTCATATCGACGGCGTCCCCCAATGTCCTCATATGGTTCCAGTGGGAAAGATCCAAGCCGAGTAATTTCGTGGCTGATCGGCGTTCGAAGGTGCGCGCCACGGGGCGTCCCTGCGCCGTCGGGCGCCCTTTTCGCAAGGCGTGCTTTGGCTTTTTCGCGTAAAAGCGTGAAAAAGCGCCGATTGGATACCCCAATGGGGGCCGATGGAGGATTATGCGCGCCATGCGGTATCCGTAAACTAGTACAAAGATCAGGAGGAGGATCTAGTACTGGAAGCTACTGAAAGAAGGAGTTCAGCGTGTGCTTTAGACCAGCCGAAATGCAAATGAACAAATGCCCGGTTTGTGGCAAGATGAACAAGCCCATCGCCAAGGAGTGCGCCGAGTGCGGAGCCCCGCTCGAAAAACAGAAGATCGACTTTGACGCCGATCAGGCCAAGCTCGACGCTGCAAACATTATGGGCGC
Organism: uncultured Eggerthellaceae bacterium; assembly: GCA_946631805.1. The sequence continues at coordinate 4,327 of CAMPAJ010000028.1, read as the reverse complement.
GGCGCCGGCAGCTCCTGCCGCCCCCAAGGCCCCTACTGCTCCCAAGGCGCCAAGTGCACCCAAAGCGCCTGGCCAATAAGAGATAGGGCACGAAAACGCGGTGAACTGCGCTGCGTAGGGGGGTGCGCCCAAGATACATTCGAGCCTCCTTTTCGAAACAACTCAGCGCGCGGTGCACCGGGAGCGTAGGTTCCCGCGTTTTCTCGAAAGACATTCGCATTGTTCTGAACGCCTTGAGATGGGAAGGCGTTACGGTCGTATTGCATCCAAACGGCCTGGATATACGCAAGAACAGTGGTTAAGTCGAGTGATGAGAGGAGTGGGAAATGGAAGGCACGATGAAGCAATTGATCTTCAAAACCAAGGGTGAGGTCGAGCTTCAAGAGGTTCCGATTCCCGAATGTTCGGACAACGGCATCGTCGTCAAGGTTGCCTATGCGGGCATCTGCGGCTCCGATGTGCATGCGTTCACGAAGGGCGGACTGTACGGAGGCGTGATGGACGGCTCCAAGTTCGGTCACGAGTTCGTTGGCTATGTTGCCGAGGTCGGTAAGGACGTGGCCGACTTCAAAGAGGGAGACCGCGTGTGGGTCGATCCGAACTTCTGCACCGAGATGGGCTCTCGGTTCTCGTGCATGGCCGGTGGTTTCGCCGAGTACGCCTCGACGATCGAGGCCGTACAGGGCAAGACCGTTCACCTGATTCCCGATGACGTGCCCCTGCGTTCCGCCGTGCTCATCGAGCCGTTCGGCGTTGGCACGCACTGCAAGAACCGCGCTGGCGTCCAGGCCTCCGACAACGTTGCCATGTGGGGTGCCGGCCCCATAGGCCTCATGGGCTGGGCGGCCATGCGTCATCAGGGCGTCGAGAACATCTTTGTGGCCGAGCAGATGCCTCAGCGCATCGAGTTCGCACGTGGTTTGGGCGCTGACGTGTTCGATAACACCGAGGCGAGCATCCACGAGTACGCCGCGGAGAAATTCGGCATGGCCAACATCAACGGCTACGAGCGCGCCAATGTCGACAAGTATCTCGACTACGTGGGCTTGGGCGTCTTGATTCGCGACTACATGGACAACGGCCGTCCTGGATCGGTGTTTGCAACGCTGGGCCTCGACGGGCGTCCGCTCGAGATCCTGCCCAACGAATTCATGAGCAAGGAGTTCACGGTCACCGGCTCGCGTGCCTACACGCCTGCCGACGCCGCCGAGGTCATCGAGGTCCTGCAGGATAAGCGCGTTGACATCGCGAGCATCATCACGAGCGAATTCGCGCTCGACGAATACCAGAAGGCATTCGAGACTGCATGCGATAAGAACGCCGGGTTGAAGACGATCTTCAGGATCGAAGGCGAATAACCAGCGGATCGGGCGCGTTTGCTGCTCGACGCACACCATGCGAAGGGCGGGCCGATCCCCATTCGGCTCGCCCTCTTTTAGCTCGACTTCACGTTGATCCATCATGGACATGGGACCGGCGATGCGCCCGCCGGGTATGAGTTGCAGGAATGCCCTGCGACTCATTCGATGCGATGCCGACGGCCGTTAAACGCGGAGGTAGTTCACAATCCTAGCGACTGCTGGCGCGAATCGTGCGCTTTGAGGGGTAGCCATGAATCGAAAAGCCGCAAAGGTCGTCCTTGCCGACGACCATGTGCTGTATCGAGATTGCCTTCGGGGGCTTTTCGAGCGCTGGGACGATTTCGAGATAGTCGGCGAGGGCTCGACGGGGGTGGAGGCGCTTGCGCTGTGCAGGAGCTTGAATCCCGACCTCGTGCTCATGGATATTTCCATGCCCGAGATGAGCGGGATCGATGCGTTGAAGGTCATCGCAGACGAAATGCCTATGCTTGCCGTGGTTATGCTGTCTTCCTCCATCGATGAAGACAGCTTAGTGGCAGCTTTTTTGCATGGCGCGCGCGGGTACCTTCTGAAGAACATCCACGGATACCAGCTTCGCAGCAGGTTGCGCGAAGTGCTTGCGGGGGATATCGTCCTGTCGGGAGAGGCGGTGCAGATCTGCCTTCACGCAATTCGCCGACGCCAGGGGATATGGCGGGCGAATGCTGAGTCGACGGGGCTCCTATCGGCGCTTACCGAAATCGAGCGGCAAATCCTGTACTACGTCGCCCTCGGGGAGTCGAACCGCGAAATCGGGGCGCGCCTATACATTGGCGAGAGCACCGTCAAGAAGCGCTTGAGCCTTATACTTGCCAAACTCGGCTTGGAAAACCGTGTTCAGGCGGCGGTGTTCGCGCTGAATGCCGGATTGGTAAAGTAGCTTGCAATTGTTCAACCTACCTTTATTTGTTAGTGGATGCCTCATGAGTTTCCTCGAGGCTTCGGTCGAGTGCGGTTGCGCGAGCGCGCATACACTCTTGGGAACCAGGGTCCGATCTGCGCAAATAAGGTAGGGCCTCTCCTCGTTTTTGCCGCAGGGTAAGCCAAATGGGGGTAATCGATTGGCACAGTTCGAAGGGGCCGACTTTCTGCGGGGAAGGGGTCGGTTGGGTAACCTATGTGGCCATTCGGAGGATTGTTCTGTAAAGGACTATAGTGGTACCTTACAAAAAATGTGGCAAACGTCTCGATGCACGCTTGGGGATGCGCGCTCTACGAGATGAAGGGGATTTGAAAGGAGGGGTTATGCGAATAGGCATACCTAAAGAGCCATACGAGGGGCAAACGCTCGTAGCGGCCTCGCCGGATACCGTGGGCAAGCTTATAAAGCTCGGCTACGATGTATGCGTCGAAACCGGGGCCGGTGTGCGCGCTAACTATTTCGACGACCAGTACGAGGCGGCAGGAGCCGCCATCGTTTCAAAAGAGGAGGCATGGGGTGCCGACATCGTGACGTGCCTCGACACGCCGACCGATGCGGAGCTTTCGCTCGTCAAGCGCGGCGCGACGCTCGTCGCCCGCATGAATCCGTGGGGTAACGACGAGCTCATCAATCGCTTCCACGATATGGGCATCACGGCGCTTGCCATGGACGCGGTGCCGCGCATCTCGCGCGCGCAGTCGCTCGACGTGCGCTCGTCCATGATGAACGTGTCGGGTTACCGTGCGGTCATCGAGGCGGCCAACGAGTTCGGACGCACGTTCACCGGGCAGGTCACGGCCGCCGGTAAGACGCAGCCTGCAAAGGTTTACGTCATCGGCGTGGGCGTGGCGGGCCTTGCGGCTATTGGCCAGGCAGGCGCGATGGGTGCGCAGGTTTCGGCCACCGACGTGCGCCCCGAGGTTGCCGACCAGGTCGAGTCGCTCGGCGGCACGTTCGTCGAGATCCCGGTCAAGCAGGAGAGCTCCGACGGTTACGCCAAAGCCCTCGACGAGGAGCAGCAGAAGCTCACGCTGGCCGTGTACACCGAGCAGTGCGCCAAGAACGATATCGTCATCACGACGGCAGCCGTGCCCGGTCGTCCGGCTCCGCTGCTCGTCACCAAGGAGGCCGTTGCCGGCATGAAGCCCGGCTCGGTCATCGTCGACATGGGCGCGTCCGCACTGGGAGGTAACTGCGAGCTTTCCAAGGTGGGCGAGGTCGTGCGCACCGACAACGGCGTTACCATCATCGGCTACAACGACCTTCCCGGCCGCATGCCCGGCCAGGCGAGCCAGCTGTACGGCCAGAACATCGTGAACTTCCTGAAGCTCACGACGCCCGGCAAGGACGGTGAGCTCGTGCTGGACATGGACGACGAGGTGCAACGCGGCGTGGCCGTGACGCTCGACGGCAACATCATGTGGCCGCCTCCCCCCGTCAAGGTCTCGGCCGCTCCGGCTGCCAAGGCCGTCGAGGAGGCCGCCGAACCCGAGCCCGAGCCCCAGAAGTCGGCATTCCAGAAGCATTGGTGGAAGGTGCTCGTGGGCATTCTGGCCGTGGCGCTCATCGTTGGCGCCCCGCCTGCGATGGCCAACCATTTCATCGTGTTCATGCTGGCCTGCGTCGTGGGCTTCTACGTGATCACGAACGTGACCCATTCGCTGCACACGCCGCTCATGTCCGAGACGAATGCGATTTCGGGCATCATCATCGTCGGCGCGCTGCTCCAGATCGTGAACTTCGACAACCCGGTGGTGGTGGCGCTTGCGTTCATAGCCATGACCATCGCCTCGATCAACATCTTCGGCGGCTTTTTGGTCACGAACCGTATGCTGAAGATGTTCCAGAGGAGCTCTGAGTAACATGTTGGAGATGCTCACGCAATTCGAGATGCTGGCCTATATCCTGGCCGGACTGCTGTTCATCTTGGCCCTTGCGGGTCTCTCGCAGCAGAAGACCGCCAACCGCGGTAACCTCTTCGGCGTCATCGGCATGGCGCTTGCCA
>CAMPAJ010000027.1 GCA_946631805.1 uncultured Eggerthellaceae bacterium | reverse complement strand
CCCCCGCTCTACCACACCGGCGCGAAGATTCACTGGTTCGGCAGCTTGGTCTCGGGCAGCAAGGGCGTCATCCTGCGCGGCGTACGACCCGACTGGATTTTGCAGACCATCTCGGAAGAGCACTGCACGCTCGTTTGGCTGCTCGTGCCGTGGGCGCAGGATATCCTGGACGCCATCGACGACGGCAAGGTCGATTTGGACGATTATCGTCTTGACCAATGGCGCCTCATGCATATCGGCGCGCAGCCCGTACCACCAAGCCTCGTGCGCCGCTGGAAGAAGCGCTTCCCGCATCACGATTACGACAATAACTACGGCCTGTCCGAAGGCATGGGGCCCGGCAGCATCCACCTGGGAATCGAGAACTTCGACCACCTGGAGACGAACGGCGTGCCCGGCTGGGGCTGGGAAGCCGAGATTCGCCGCGAAGACGGTTCGGTCGTCGAACCGGGAAGCGAGGACGTTGGCGAGCTGTGCCTCAAGGGCAATTGCGTGATGGTCGAGTACTACAACAACCCCGAAGCCACCGCCGAATCGCTGCGCGACGGGTGGCTCTACACGGGCGACGTCGCCAAAATCGATGCCGATGGCTTCATCACGCTGGTCGACCGCGCCAAGGACGTCATCATCACGGGCGGCGAGAACCTCTACCCCGTGCAAATCGAGGCCTTTATCCGCAGCAACGATGCCGTGAAGGACGTGGCCATCATCGGCATGCCCGACGAGCGCCTCGGCGAAATCGCATGCGCCGTCATTGAGCTGAAGGAAGGCCGCGAGTACACGCAACAGCAGATGGAGGAGTTCTGCCTCGACCTGCCGCGCTACAAACGTCCGCGCCGCTACATCTTTGCAGAGGTGCCGCGCAACTCGACGGGCAAGATCGACAAGCCGGCGCTGCGCGAGCGCTATGGGGCGGCGCATTTGGTGGCGGACGAAGTTTCTCATTAGTAAGGTTATCCCTCCGCCCTGTGCCGTGGGGTGATGGGCCGGGGGCTCGCTTTCTTGCTAGTCCTCGCATGATGCGGTGACTTTACATCGCATCTTTCTGCTGCGGAACGCTGCGAAAGCGAGCCCCCGGCCCATCACCCCACGGCACAAGGCTTCGGCGTTCCGATTGGGGCGTGGGGGGGGCGGCGGGAAGGTCGCGCCGGGCGGGTACGGCGGTTGTGGCGGCCGGTCTGACGCGCACAAGGCTAGTCCTCGCAAGAAACGGTGAACTTACATCGCATTTTACTGCTGCGGAACGCTGCGAAAGCGCGCCCCCGACGCACCCGACCCCGCCATACAGGGCTTCGGCGTTCCGATTGGGGCGCGGGAGGTGGCGGAGGGGGCGTGCCGGGCGGGCGCGGTAAGCGTAACGTTGGCGTTGACGCAGATAAAAAAGGGGTCCCGAGCGGGTGGCTCGGGACCCCTTTTCGTTTTATGCCCAGCGAATGCTATTTGACGATGTGGATTTTGCCGATGAGGGGGAGTTCGTTCATGTCGCCGTGGTAGGCGCTGACGATGCCCATGATCCACATGACGAATAGGTAGATGCCCAAAATGCCGCCGATTAGGATGAACGATAGGAAGCTCGCAATCACAAGGCCGATGGTGATGACCGCGCAATTGTTCAGGTGGTGGGTGATAAACTCATTGTCCTTGTCGCGCACGCAGAGGCCGAAGATGAGGCCCAGCAAGCCGCCCGCGTACAACGTCATGGCAAAGGCGCGGTTCGTCGCCGTCTGCTCGGACCAAACCTGCTGAGCCTGCACGGTTTCGCCCTGACCGTACGAAGGCTGCTGGTAGGCCGATTGACCAGCGTTTTGGCCATACGAGGGCTGCTGATACGACGCCTGGGCGGTATTTTGCCCGTAGGGGTTCTGCTCGTATGTGCGCTGGCTGCTATAGTGCGCGTTGGGAGAAACATCTTGCTGGTAGAACGGCGCTGCGGCAGCACCGGCCGCAGCAGCGGCGGCGGCACCCGCTCCAGCGGAATCGTAACTCGGCGGAACGTAGCCCTGGGGCGCCTCGGGGGCATCGGCAGACTGCCCGAACGGCGCCTGCGCAGCCGCTGCGGCATCGCTTGCAGCTTGGGCTTCGGCCTCTGCCCAACGAGCGGCGGCTTCGTCAGCCAATTGCCCATTAGCCTCAACTTGATTGACCACGTTTTGATTGGCTTGAACCGCAGATTCGAGCGAAGCTCCTAATCCGCCCGCCGCATCGTCGACTGCCGGATCGGTAACGGCCGTAAAGTCAAACGGATCGGCGGTGTCGGGCACGGGGGCTCCGCAATTCGTGCAGAACGACACACCGGATTCAAGTTCAGCACCACATTGCAAGCAAATCATATAGGCATCCTTTCCGAACACTACTTGCCTTGTTTATGTCCTGCGCTCATATTATCCCAAACCCATCCACACATGTGCGTCTCTTCCCTTACGTGAACAGGTCGTTGCTTTGCCGCCTTTATCAAGCTAATTGCAATTATCAAGCTTAACTGCAAGGTCAATTGTATTTGTTTAATATTTTAGTCATTTTTTAAGACAACGGCAGACAGCTGTTGGTATAAATCGTCAGCTAATCTAACGCGTTATAAAAAAAGCTTATGAGTTGATAGCGGTAATTGCCTCGTTTGTGTTCCATAGACCACAAGGTGTTTCGACGTGCGCCATATCCTTTGCTGCGCTATGACGACCGCCACACGAAAAGCCCTCGGGCACCGCATTCGCATACTGCGCAAGGAGAATCACCTTACGCAGCAAAAGCTTGCGCTCATGGTCAACGTGGAGCGGAGCTATCTTGCTAAGCTCGAGGCCGGAACGCGTAATCCGAGCATCGACTGCCTCGAGAAAATTGCCGAAGGCCTTGGCGTGACGCTTTCGGAACTGCTCCACGATGTAGAGCGCGAGGGACGCGAGAACCCCCTATTCCAAGAGGAAGAGACGCGCGCAAGCAATAAGCCGCGGGTCAACTACCACGTTACCAAGCTCTAGGAAACCAGGTCTTCCACAAATCCCACGCGGTAATCGTCGAACACGACTTCGCCTTGCTCTTGCGTAGCATCCAGATCCACGTCGGCCTCTATGCGGAAATCCATGTCGTCATCGCCGTCGAGAAATATCTGACGCACATGCCAACGATGGCGCTCCTGCTCAGGCGACTCGTCTATCTGGAAATACGCTGCCGAACGTGCCGTCGCATCGATGCGCAGCTCTTCGTGCGCCTCGAAGAAGTCATCCAACGACTCCTGCCAGCGCGCAGCGCTCCAACCCCACTCGGCATCAAGCGCGCCCAGATCCTCGGCCTTGTCCTGCGCCGCCAATAGCACACGCGCGAACAGCGCATTGCGTACGAGCAGCGTAACGGCGCGACGATCCGCAACAACGGCGTCGGCGGCCGTCGGCGCTGCGGCATCGGCATCCTCGGCGTACTCGACGCCAGCCCATTCGTCGAATAGGCTCGAGTCGATCGCCCGCACGAGCCAGCCGAGCCATTGCACGATGTCGTCGAGGCGCTCGTCGAAGAACTCGGGGGGAACCGTCCTGTCGAGCACGCGGTACGCATCGGACAAGTAACGCAGCAAAATGCCCTCGCACCGCGATAAGCCGTAGCGCTGCACGTAGCTCTTGAAATCGCTCGCAGTCTCGACCATGTCGCGCAAGACCGACTTGGGCGATAACGCAAAGTCCGTCGCCCATGGCACATCCAGGCAGTACAGCTCGAACGCGCCGGCCAACAGTTCGTCGAGCGGTTTGGGATACGTGACCTCGCGCACGCGCTCGATGCGCTCCTCGTATTCGATACCCTCGGCCTTCATGGCAGCCATGGCCGCATCGCGCGCCGCCTTCTCCTGCGCGCGCAGGATCTGGCGCGGATCCTCGAGCGTTGCCTCGACCATCGATATGACATCGAGCGCATACGTGGGCTCCTCGGGGTCGAGCAGCTCGAGCGACGCGAGCAGAAACGGCGACAGCGGCTGGTCGAGCGCAAAGCGGTCGGGCATCTCCTGCTCGAGGAACCAGTCTTCGACCATACCCGAGCCATCGGGGGCTTCGACCTCTTCGCGGCCGATCATGCCAGCAGCTTCGAGCGTTGCGAACACTTCGTCAACGCGCTGGCTCAACTGCTCCTTCTGCGCATCGGTTTGCAGGGACGCCTGGACGAGCTCCTGCAGGCGCGCCCACGCATCGCCTCCCTGCATCACCTCGGCAAGCACCATGGCATGCGTCACGCGCATGCGGGGGCGCAGCGGTTCGGGCTCGGCCTCGACCAGGCGCGTGAACGTCTGCTCGTTCCATCCCACGAACCCATCGGGCGGCTTGGACGTTTTGATCTTGCGCGCCTTCTTGGGGTCTCCTCCCGCTTTTGCGAGCGCACGGTTTCGCTCGATGTCGTAAATGGTTGCCTGCGCGATGACGCTACCCTGCGCATCAAACCCGCTTCGTCCTGCCCTGCCTGCTATCTGGTGGAACTCGCGGGCGTTGAGGCGACGCTCGCGAAAGCCGTCGAACTTGGCGAGCGCTGTGAGGAGCACCGTGCGGATGGGCACGTTTATACCCACGCCGAGGGTATCGGTGCCGCAAATGACAGGCAGGACGCCGGCCTGCGCAAGCCTCTCGACACAGCGGCGGTAACGCGGCAGCATGCCGGCGTGGTGAACGCCCACGCCCATGAGCAGCAAACGCTTGAGGGTCTTGCCGAACGCCGTGGTAAACCTCACGCCCCGTATGGCTTCCTTGACCGCTTCGCGTTGTTCCTTGGTCGACACGCCGAAGCTCGAAAGCGATTGGGCGCTCTTCAGCGCCGCATCCTGCGAGAAGTGGACGATGTAGATTGGCGCCAGGTCGCGACGCAGCGCCAACTCGACCGTCCCTTCCAGAGCCGCCGAATCGGCGAACTCGTACTCGAGCGGTACGGGACGGGGCGCATGGGCTATAGTCGTGACCGAGCGGCCCGAGCGCTCCTCGATTTTTGCCGAAATCGCCGATGTATCGCCAAGCGTGGCGCTCATCAGCAAAAACTGAACCGACGGCAGCGCAAGCAACGGCACCTGCCACGCCCAGCCCCGTTGCGGATCGCCGAAATAGTGGAATTCGTCCATTGCCGCGAAGGCCACTTCGCCGTCGTCGCCGTAGCGCAGCGCATCGTTGGCCAGTATTTCCGCAGTGCAGCAGATGATGGGAGCATCTCCGTTGAGCGCGACGTCCCCCGTGAGCATGCCGACGTTGTCGCGCCCCAGCACATCCACGAAATCGAAGAACTTCTCGCTCACCAACGCCTTGATAGGCGCCGTGTAGTACATGCGCTTGCCCGTGCACAAGGCCAGGAACGCGAGCCAAAGGGCCACGGTCGACTTGCCGCTACCCGTAGGCGTGCCCATAATCACATGATCGCCCAGCGCCAAGGCCAAGCAAGCTTCCTCTTGATGAGGCCAGAGCTCTATCCCGCGATCGGCCTGCCAATCCACGAACCGCTCGAGCAGCTCATCGGCCTCGAGCCCCTCTTCGCGCACGCGAGCCGCCAATTCGTCCAGGCGCATTGTCTCTTCGTTTTCCACGGTTTCCTCCTCGCAATACCATCAAGAGGGCATGGTAACCCACTTCCGGCACCGCAAAGCGCTAGGTGAGCGCCTGCGACAAGTCCAGGTTCATATCGACGGGCGTCGATATGCCGTCCACCCAGCCCTCGCTCGCGTACTGCCACATCGTTATATCCATATTGGGGCTCGGCTCGGCAACGTCGTATTCCGCCCACCACACTTCCTTGGTGGTCAGGAAATCGTAGTGGAACAGGTCCAAATCGTAGTAATTGCCATACACCATCGAATGATAGCCAGCTTCTTCGATGCGCTTGCAAAAAGCGTCTGCGATGGAGCTCATCTTGTCCTTGCCCAAGCCGGCCCCGCGGGGTTGGACTACACCCGGCACCGCTTCTTCGTAGTCGAGCGCGACAGGGTACTCGAGCATCGCGCCGCCAAGGTTCTTTACGATAAAATCGGCTTCTTCACGTGCCTCTTTCTCGTCGACGGCCTGCGAGAAAAAGTACACGCCGCAATCGACGCCCGCCGCCTGCGCTGCCTTGAGGTTTTCGGCGAAGCGGGCATCCACGTACAAGTCGCCCTCGGTGGCGCCGCGATAACCCAGGCGTATCATCGCGAAGTCGATCCCATCTGCTGCGACCGCCTCCCAATCGATGACATCCTGATTCTCGGACACGTCGATGCCGGTTCGCGACGTCGTGCCCTTCCCCTCCTCTTCGTACTCGTAACGACCCTTGGCCGTCATGAAGAAATCGTCGCTCTCGAACGGGCTCTCGTATTCGAAGCTCAATTCCCCATCGTAGTCGTAAACCTGAGTGGGAACGCACGACCTCGCAACGACGAGCATGATGGCCACGATTGCCACGACCGCTGCCACGCCAACAATGTACACGGCGTTATGCGAGATGAAATCGGCGAGCGTCATCTGGCTCAGCGGCTTGCTGTGGTTCTTTGCGGGTTCCTGGACGCGCTTTTGGGCTTCTTCGGCATGTTTCGCATGGCGACGCGAGGCATGCCGCGCCCGTCCTGCAGGAGGATTTTGATCTTCGGGCGTCTTGGCGCCCATCCGCTCTTGGGCCGAAGCGTACGAGCGCATGAGCGCGGACGCGCGGTCCGCAGCCCTGCGAACCTCTTCATCGCGGTTACCGCCAGCCTGATTGCCTGCTGCGCTTTGGCCCGACCCCATGCCTTCGTCTTGCGATGACGCATCATTCTGCGCACTGTAACGCTCGCTGGCGGAGCTGTAGTAGCGAGGCGAACCGGGGGCGCTGTCGTTTTCGTGTGTGTAGCGTGCCAATGGCGTCCTTTGATAATGGCCCGAATATATATCGGAGCTCGTTTATTCCGCGCGAAGGCGGCTTTCTAAACGGACATAGTATGCGTTATGATACCGCAAGTTGCAAAGATAAGGAGTTGTCCCATGTCAAACCACGAAGAGCTTACCCTTCTTGGCGCAAAGGCGAGTATTCCCACCGATTACGAGCCCTCGATCCTCGAAACGTTCGAAAACGCGCACCCGGACCGAGATTACCTCGTGACGCTCCGCTGCCCCGAATTCACGACGCTCTGCCCCATCACCGGGCAGCCCGACTTTGGGACGCTGCTCATCAACTACATCCCCAGCAAGCGCATGGTCGAAAGCAAGTCGCTCAAGCTGTACCTGTTCAGCTTCCGCAACCACGGCGACTTCCACGAAGACGTGACCAATATCGTGATGAACGACCTGATCGAGCTCATGCAACCCAAGTACATCGAGGTCAAAGGCCTGTTCGTGCCGCGCGGCGGCATTGCCATCCACCCGTTTGCCAACTGGGCGAATCCGGACTTCGGCTATGCCGAGACGGCCAAGGAGCGCTTGTTCGCGCAGTTGACAGACCTGGAAGAACCTACGGGCGGCCGTTAAGGCTAACAGAAGGCCTACGGGGGCCGCCGCAAGATTGCCGGCCAACATCCACCGTGGTGTCGCTTGGATGCCGCGCGCCGCTTTTCGACTAGCACCCGTTGCTAGACGGCCATCACACGCAGATCCGACGCCATTGCAAGAACGCCACCGCAGCAAACGGTGGCGTTCCTTTGTAACGATGCGGCGTCAACCCTAAAGTCGAAGCCCCGATTATTACACGGGCTTACAGGTAGGCCGAGTTGCGCTCTTCTTCGATCTCGACCATCAAGGCAGCGTTCTGCGACTCGATGCCGCTGATGGACTGCGTTGCATCCCAGTCCTCGGGCGAGTACTGGCGGGTGTACCACGTCTTGTTGTTGAAGTACTCCTGCAAATCGGGATCCGAGAAACCCCTGCCATGGCGGGCGAAGATTTCGTTGCGCGCAATCCACAGGTCATAGGAGTTGTAGTTGCTCAGCTCCTCCTTCGTGTACAGGCGCGTAGAGGAATCCGGGAGGATCTGGCTGCTATCGGTAGCCGTCGCCGCGGGAGCAGGGGCAGGCTCGGGCTCGGGCTCAGGCGCAGGCGCAGCTTGCTGCTGCTGTTGTTGTTGCTGCTGTTGTTGTTGCTGCTGCTGGCTCGTGTTCGTAGCCTGCTGGGTGGCGGTACCCGTCGCTGTGCCCGACGCGGCTGACGAAGCGGACGTCGCCGACGTCGCAGTGCCATTAGTGCCCGTTGTGCCACGCGAAGATGTAGCCGATGCCGAAGAGGCCGACGATGAAGCCGAGCTCGAGGACGACGATGCGGAGCTGCTCGACGACGACGCGGAGCTGCTCGACGACGAGCTCGCAGAGGAAGTCGTTGGGGTTATGGCCTTGTTCGAATCGCTGGAGCCGCCCGATGCGCCGGGGTTGAGGACGAACATGGCAAGTGCCACGATGGCCGCGAGCACCGCAATGGCCGCGATGACGAACACCACGATTCCACCGCCACCGCGCTTGGGCGTAGGCTCGAAATTCCTCACATTGCGGGGAGCGCTTGCGCCCGTGCTGGCCGCCGTACGCACCGGCTGGCTCTTCGCAGCCTCTTTAGGCGCCTGCATCGCACCGCAGCGGATGCAAAAAACGGCACCGTCTTTAATTTCATGACCACATTCGACACATTTCATGCGTGCCTCCTTAACAGACAGATACCGACAGTATACTTTGAATCTCTCGTCTGCAAAATGTATTTTTCGAGGTGAAAGGCCTATTACTTAAACAAACCACCATATATGGTGCGCCATAAAACACAGGCCGCAGGATGTTCCCACGGCTCGTGTTTCGCTTTAGTAGTTTTTTGGTACGACCCCGGACGCAGCAGCCCCATTCAAGGGGCATACGAGCAAAAGGCCAGCGCGAACGGCGGCGATTTCTTACGCTGCACACTCAAGCGCGGAATCGCGCGAGGACGCATTGCGCGTGAGGAAGTAGAAGATGGGGGTATCCAACGCAGCCAGGGCAAACTTGCACAGGTACTGGCCCACCATCATGGCTCCCAGCTGCCCTATCATCGCAGGGTCAAACAGCCAGCCGAACCCGATGCCAAACGCAATGCCGATGAACACGACAGTGTCGATGAGCTGCGACGTCATGGTAGAGGCATTGTTCCAGATCCAACGGCTTCGTGCGGACCCCCCTCTTGCAAATACGCGATCGCGAATCTTATGGAACACGAACACGTCCCACGATTGCGACAACAGATACCCCGCCATGCTGGCCACGACGAACACGGCATTTTGCCCCAAGAGCATATCGAACGACGCCTGCATGCCCGCATCGGCCGCCGGAAGCGCCTGCGCCAGCAAAATGAGGCACAGTGCCAGCACCTGGCAGAAAAAGCCGCCCAGAACAATGGTGCGGGCTTCGGCCTTGCCCCAAATCTCTCCTACGACATCGGTTATGAGGAACGTCACGCAATAGCAAACAACGGCGCTCGGCACGAGGATGGTGCTCCCGAACAGAGGGATGCCCGTCTGCACGGTCTTGGCCGTGACAACATTGGCAATAACAAGCGCCACGGCAAACACCATGGCGCAAATCATCAAATTAGCAGTCGTTTTCTTCAATTTTTCTCCTTAGTTTTTTTTAGGTTGGATGTTGCGAACAACCCCCCGGATACGGCCGGGGACCGTCTTCCTATCGCCCAGCAGGCACATCCCCGCTCCGGGGGATAGCACGCCTGCATGATGCCTCGTAGCGTGACCGCTACGTCGCCTTTTGGCGCCTTACTTGGCTTCTCCGTTAGCGCCAGCTTCCTCTGTTTCCTCAGCCTTCTCTTTTGAGCCGCCCTTGAACAGGCGCCCAAGGATGCCGTTGTTACGCTTCTCGGCTTTGGCGGCTTCCTCGGCCTTGGCGGCCTCGAATTTCTCGGCAGCTTCTTTTTCCTGCTCGCGCATTTCGGCGCGCAGTTTCTTCTGCTCTTTGCGCGCTTCCTTGGACTTGTTGTTAGAGAGCGCCGCATTGTAGATCTTGCGCTCCTTGCGAATCTTGCCCAAGTCAATCCAGAACGCCACGATGATCAGCACGTAAGCCAAGACCATAAGGGCCATTGAGACGTTGTTGAACTCTGCGTTCCGCTGCACGACAAACGAGAGCGCCGTGCATGCGATAGCGCCACCCAAGGCAATCCACCAAAAACGACGCAGGCGCTTATAGCCTTCGGTCTCCTCGAATCGAGCCTGCACAGCGCTCGCCTTCTGCGCAGCTTTGCGCTCGCGCTCGCGCGCCTCTTCTTTCTTCTGCTTTGCAGTCTTGGGCGCAGGATCTCGCACCATCGCGGCTCGCTGGGCTTTCGGCTTGGCGGAAGCCGAGCTCTTGCGCGTTTTGCCGGCGCGCTTCTCGTCAGGCGTGTTGTATCTGTCGTTAAGCGGATTGCGCTGTGTCATGTGGGTCTCCCTCCCGCATCATCTCGTCCCAGCTCGCCCTGCGAGCGCGCTTGGCTTACGGCAGGCCGTGGCGGCGTCTTTCCTTAGACGCGCCCGGCCCTGCAGCTTGCTCGCCTACGGCCGCTGAAACGATGGGCGGGATAATCTAGAATTTCCTACCGGTAATCTTCTCGTACGCCTGGATGTACTTCTGGCTCGTCTTCTCGATGACCTCCTGGGGAAGATGCGGCGGATTGCCGGTCTTGTCCCAGTTGGCCGTGAGCCAGTCGCGCACGAACTGCTTGTCGAAGCTCGGCTGGTCCGCGCCGGGAGCGTACGTATCGCCCGGCCAGAAACGCGACGAATCCGGCGTCAGCACCTCGTCCGCCAGAATGATCTTGCCATCAAGGCGCCCGAACTCGAACTTCGTGTCGGCAATGATGATGCCCTGCTTCTCCGCATGATCGCGCGCCGTCGTGTACACCTTAAGCGAAAGGTCGCGCAATGCGGCGGCATCCTCTTCGCCGATGATTTCCGCGCAGCGCTCGAAGCTGATGTTCTCGTCGTGGTCACCGATTTCGGCTTTGGTGGACGGCGTGAAGATAGGCTCGGGGAGCTTCGAGGAATTGACGAGCCCCTCCGGAAGCTCGATACCGCATACTGTACCTGCGCGGTTGTACTCCTTGAGGCCACTACCTGCCAGGTACCCGCGAACGATGCACTCCACTGGGAACATCTGCGCCTTGTTGACCAGCATGAAACGTCCGCGCAAGTAGTCGGCATAGGGCTGGAACTGCTCGGGCAAATCGGCAACGTCAGTCGACACCAGGTGGTTTTCAACCACGCCGTCGAGCAACTCGAACCAGAAGCACGAGATGCGCGTGAGCACTTCTCCCTTGTACGGGATCTCGTCTTCCAGAATATAGTCGAATGCCGAAATGCGATCGGTTGCCACCAACAGCAACTTGTCGCCCAAATCGTAAAGATCACGCACTTTGCCCTGCGCATCGGGCTTGATGTCGATACCAGCCATTGCCGCGCCTTTCCTCGTAATTGCAACTTTTCTATTGTAACGACATCGCGCACGCCTTCGTTTGCTCAGATAAAATCTGCACTTGGGATGCATAAGCTGGGCACGGAAAACCAGCGGCATCCCGCCACACCCGCATGCCGCAAGCACCCTAAGCACTACCCGTCCCGCCGCCTGCGCAGGAGCGGGCCGTTCCCGGCCGCCTCGCGCTTTATCCCCTTCCGAACCGCGCTAACGGAAAAGGGCGATTGGAGGCGATTATCTGGCTCTCCCACTCCGTGTCCTCGGCGCCTGCTTGCGTTGCCCTTTTCCTATGCGCGCGGTTCTTCGGGGGGCGCGAAGATGGCGGGGCGGGACCCCG
>CAMPAJ010000026.1 GCA_946631805.1 uncultured Eggerthellaceae bacterium | reverse complement strand
GATTGTTCATCATGATGTTCTGCTCGACGCCCGAGCATTCCTGGATGAAGATGGCCTCGTTGCCGTACGTCTCCTTGATGCGCGTGAACTCGCTCGCAATCGTGTCGAGCGCTTCGTCCCAGCTGATGCGATCGTAGACGCCTTCGCCGCGCTTCGTGCCTTCGCGGCGCTTAAGCGGGTAGTTCAGGCGGTCGGGATGGTCCAGCCAACGACGGATCGAGCGGCCGCGCAGGCATGCACGCATCTGGATGTCGCCGAACTCCGAACTTCCCGTATTATCCGTCTCGACGTACTTGATCGTATCGCCCTGCATGTGGAAACGAAGAACACATGCGCCTCCGCAGTTCACATGGCAATGCGACCAGACAATGCGCTCTTCTTCATCCGCATGGGCCTGGTCAGCCCGCACGCCCGCAATGGGCGCAACGGCGGTTGTGCCAGCACTTGCTGCGACGGCGACGCCGGCCGCTCCCGCCCCCTTGAGGAATGACCGCCTTGTCAATTCGGTCTGTTTCATATACTCCCTCCCCAATATTTAGTTATTACATAATCTGTATTTGCAACAATACAAGGAGTAGCCAATGAGGGCAATAACGCAGAATGTTTGGATGTGCTACGCAATTCCGTAGCAAGGACGAAAACAAAAACGCGATCCCAAAATACGTCGTTGATTTGGGATGCTACGAAAAGCTTGCGCTCCAACAAATGGTGCGACTTTGCAAAAGCGTCTCTTGCAAGCATTCGTTGGTTTCGATATTGTTGTTAGTACGTAATTTGTAGCACATGCCGACATTCGCATGCTCATAACCTAGCTCAAAGCGTTGAGCATCCACCTGGTCGATGTAGCTACTCTTTTTGAAGAAGCGAGCGCTTCGAGATTTCACGCCAACGGGGCGTTTGCTTGCGCAAGACACGGTGAAAGAGGTTTCATGCTTCCAAACATAATAAAGAACTGCCCTTGCGTTGATCCGTGCCCAGCCGACGCTATGTTCCGTCATATTGGCGGCAAATGGAAGATAAAGGTGCTGTGCACGCTGTACTACAACGAGACGCTGCGCTATAGCGACATCAAACGCCTTGTGACCGGCATCAGCCCCACCATGCTGGCGAACTCGCTTCGCGAGCTGGAAGAAAGCGGGCTTGTCACGCGCTCGATCCAAGACACGATGCCCGTGCGCGTCGATTACGCGCTCACGGAGGCGGGCCGCGATCTTTTGCCTATCCTCAGCGAGCTGCGCGACTGGATGGTTGCGCACGAGCCGCATCTATATACCGAGATAGACTAGTTGAACTTGGCTTCACATCAGCTTGCCCCGCGAAACGACTCGAGTAAAACGCGGACGCGGGAGTTCGACGCCCTTACCGAGAACACGCCCAGTCGCGTTGCGGGATTGCCCTAGGAGTACACCATGCACATCAGAAAAGCGCTCGAAAGCGACTTCAAGCGCATCATGGACATCTATGCGATTGCACGCGATTTCATGGCGCGCACTGGGAACCCAAACCAATGGGGACCCACCAACTGGCCGCCCGCAGCTCTCATCCACGACGACATCGCCCGCGGCAAGAGCTTCGTCTGCGAGTGCGAAGGACACATCGTCGGGGTCTTTTTCTACGACTACGGCACCGATATCGAACCGACCTACCGAACAATCCATGACGGAGCATGGCGCGATAACGGCCCCTACGGCGTCGTTCACCGCATCGCAAGCGACGGCTCGGTCAAGGGCGTGGGGCGCGCCGGCATAGAGTGGGCATTCACGCAATGCGGGCATCTGCGCATCGACACGCACCCCGACAACATCGTAATGCAGCATCTGCTGGCAAAGCTCGGCTTCGCGCATTGCGGAACCATCTACGTCGAAGAAGACGACTACCCGCGCCTGGCCTACGAAAAGTGACAATACGACGGCCGCCAGGCGAGGCCGGCGGCCGTCATGACAAGAAGAGCGGGAAAGTCTTGTTTGAGCTGTTCGCCCTGGGCGCCTAGGCGTTATCCGCAGCCACGAACTTCTTCGACAGCACCATGAAGGCCAGAATCAGGAACGGCACGAGCGAAGCCACGGTAAACGCCACCATCGCACAGGCATATGCGAACGAAGCCCTAGAGCCGTCCTCGCCGCTCAAGACATCGTATAGCTTCCTGCGCATCGTGCTCGATTACTCCATCATCTTGGATTCTTCGACCTTGCTCACGTAGAATTTCATGAAACCTTCCAGAGGCTTGCGCAGCACCAAGCCCAGCAGCAGGAACGGGATTAGGAACAGCATGAGCTTGCCCATCGAAATCCAGTAGTCGTTCTGATACACGCCGAACATGGCGGCGCGCAGGGCGTCCACGACATGCGATGCGGGCACCCAGGGACTCAAGGTTTGCACGAAATCGGGCAGTATGGGCAGTGGATACGAGCCCCCGCATGCCGTCACCTGCACGATGAGCAGCAACACGGCGATGGCTTTGCCCAGGTTGCCAAACGCAACGACCATCGTGTAGATCATGAACGCAAACACGAGCCCCGCCGCCCAGAAGCAGAGCATGAACAGCACGGGGTTAGTCACTTGCACTTTAAGCAGGAACATGCTGCCCAGCCCCAAAAGCGTCGTCTGCATAAGCGACAGCAGCCCCACGACGCCAAAGCGGCCGAGGTAGAGTTGGCGGGGCTTGGGGTTGCGCAGCTCTTCCATGCCACGCTGCGAGACGTGGGGCTTGGTGGCCACCATGATGAGGAGCGCGCCGATGAACAGGGCGAGCGTGCAGTACAGCGGGGCCATGGCCGAACCGAAGTTGTCGACGGGGAACAGCGCCTCCCGTTGCACCTGCACGGGAGCCGAAAGCGCCGTGGCGATGCTCTCGGCGTTATTCGACAGAAGCGACCGCAACGTCTCGGTATCGCCCGAAGCCAATGCTTCGTCTATGCCATCGGCCAAATTGCCCATATCCTGAGCGGTCGAACGCAGGCTCGCGCATGCGGAGCCGATCTTGTCGGAAAGCTCGGCAAGCGATGTCTGCGCCCCATCCGATATGCCCGTCAAATCGTTGCCGAGCGTACCCAGGTAAGCGGCGATTCCGTCAAAATCCGACTCGAGCACCTCAAGATCGGACCTGAGCGTCTGGATGCTCGGCGCCAAGTTCTGCTCGAGGTTCGCAATCGTCGCATCGAGTTCGGCTTCCGCCTGGGCGATGGACTGGCGAAGGTTTTCGACGTCCTGTTGCGCATTGGGTCCCGCCGCATCGAGCTCATCGGCCGCATTCGTCAAGTTACCGCTCGATGTTTGCAACGCACCGATGGCCTTGTCGAGCAGGGCGATGGCCTCGTCGAGCACGACCGTGTTCTCAACTGTGACCTCTACGTACGCACTGATCTCGGTCTCGGCTACGCCTTGGGAGATCATCCTCGAGCGCTCAACTTCGGCGCCGGAATGGAGCGCATCGCGCAGGTTCGCAAATTCCTGGCGTTGCGAGCTCAGGGTTGCCGCCTTGTCATCAAGGTCGGATGCGCTGTCCCGCAATTGCGCCGCCACGATAGAAGCGTCTGACGAGGCGCTTGCCAGCAGCGCGTCAAGCTCGTTCTCGAGGTCGGCAAGGGCAGACTTGCCGTCGTCGAGATAATTGGGCAACGCGTCCAAAGAAGTTCCCAAATCCGCAGCTAAGCGCTGAATATCCTGCTTGTTCCCGTCGACGCGGACGATGGCGTTATCGGCTTTGACGCGCGCCGCCTCCACGAAGTCAACGGTGCTACCCAGCAAATACCCAGCATCCGTGCCAAGCGAAGAGTACAGGGCCAGCACGTTGGCCGACTGGTTCAAACGCGACGACGTCTGGCGCATGTGGTCTGTCAGGTCTCCGATTGCACCGGCCACGTCGTTGTCGTCGGCGTAATTTGCAAGGCCTTGCGCCACGCTCGCCGCGATTTCGGAAACAGCATTGGCAAATGCTGAGTTCACTTGATACGAAAGCGCATCAGCTCCAGCGCCTGTGATGTTGGGCGAAATGGCGTTCTTCTTCTCGTTCACGTAGTACAGGATGTTGGCGGACACCGAATCGCCCTCGTAGAACGTCAGCATCTGATGGCTGAAATTCTCGGGGATGACGAGCCCTGCGTAGTACTTACCCGACATCGTTCCCTCTCGGGCATCGTCGGCGTTCGTAAACACCCAGTTGATCTGATCGTTCGCACGTAATGCAGACACGACTTTCTCGCCTATGTTTACCTCGAGGGGAACGAGGTCGCTCACATAGCCTTCGTCTTGGTTGGCCACGGCGACCGAAAGGTTGCCGGTATTGTCGAAAACATTCCAGCAGGCCAAGATGTTGTACCACGCGAACAGCGACGGCAGCAAGACCAAGCCCACCGTGATAATGGTGCACATGACGTTTCTAAACAGGTTTGACACGTCTCGGCGGAAGATAAGCCAGATATTACGCATCTGCGCCTCCTTCCGCACGCGGCTCTTGCGCCTCGGCGCCGCTCGCCACGTCCGGCGTTGCGCCGGCCGCTTCGTCGGCTGCTCCGTTACGCGCTTCATCGGCTGTTGCGCCGACCGCTTCATTGTCGAACCCTTCACCAGGCGCTTCGTTCGGCATCTCATCAGACGCCGTGTCAAGGGTCACGTCGGCCTCTTCCTCGGGTTCTGCGCCGCGCGCCCTATCGTGCCCAGACCAGACGCCATGCGGCGCTGCGCCTGCGAGAGCCGGCACCATGCGGTTGCGGTCCATGAAGAGCCTCGTCGCCCCCAAGCCGGACATGCGCTCCAAATTGAGCTGGCGCTCGAAGCTACTGCGCAGCGATTCCACGACCAATACGAAAATGAGCAGGGCGACCAGCCAGAGCAGCACGATGGTGAGCAACACGACTTTCTCGCCCGCGTCAAGGGCTAGCATGAACGCGAGGATCACCGGCACGCCGATAGCCAGCACGATAGCCACCCGGATGAAATTCGGGTAGAGCTTGCTGAAACGGGCATAGCGCCGCTCGACGTCCTCGCGGAAGCCCTCCCTATCGGAAAACGCGCTGATTATCTGCGAGAGACGGTACGGGCGCTCGGGCACGACGGCGTCTTCGCCATTGTACAGGTCGCCTTCGCGAATCTCGCGTGCTGCTACACGCGTGACGTTTGACATAACCGGACCGAGCACCACTCCCAAAACAGTCATGCCGACGAAGAGCGCGGCCAGCACCGCAAGGTCGCGCACGAAGAAATTTCCGTAGAATCCGCCAATAGCCTCGCGCAATGCATCGATGCCGTACGAGAACGGCAAGAACGGGTATATCGCCTGGAAGAACCCGTCGGTAAGCTCGAGCGGGTACAGACCCGATCCACCGGGGATCTGGGCAAACACCAAGATTATGCACAAGGCCTTGCCTATGTGCTGAAGCGTCGCGGAAAGCGCGTAGATGATACTCAGGTACGCCAGCGCCGTGACTGCCGAAGCAAAGAAAAGCGCTGGCGGATTGGCGACCTGGACGCCCAGCGCGAGTACGCCTGCGCAACAGATGAGCGCCTGTACCACTGCGATGCCCGCAAATAGGGCGAAACGCGAGACGTAGCGTTGGCCTATCGTGAGCTTCTTAATTCCCTCGTCATCGACTTCGGTTCTAAAGATGATGACCAACATGAACGCGCCGATCCAGAACGTCAGGTTCATGAACAGCGGCGCCATTGCCGTGCCGTACGCGTTGGGATGGTACATCCGCACCGTTTCGAGCTTCGTGGGAGACCCCATGAACGCCCCGATGTTCTGGGCGTTCAGCGAGCCGTTTTCCACAAGGCCGGCGATGGCGTCAGACTGTGCAAGCAGATGTATGTCCGATGTAATCGAATCAACGTCGGATTGAAGGTCCCCAATGAGGGCATCAGTCTGCGCCAGCGCATCGTTCGAATTGGCCAGCAGGTTGCCGAGCTGACCCAAGCCCACCTGCGCCTCCCCGATTGTCGTATCGAGATCCGTAGTCGCTGCGGAAAGATGCGAGCATGACGAGCTAACTTGCGCCAGGATTGTCGTGACCGTAGGGGCGGTCGACCCGAGCAGCCCACCCGAGTAATTCGCGAGGGAGTCGGATACCCGTTTTGACGCGCTATCGAGAGTTCCGGCTACATTGGAAGCCGCTTGTGCGGTCTCCTCGATACCAGCGCTGAGAGCGGTAGTCGAATCGACAGCTGACTGCAAATCTGCTGCCCTATTCGCCAAATTGCCTGCAGCATCCAGTATGCCAGTCTTCACGTGGCCATCGTCGGGCAAAGCAGAGGCGACGGCTTGCATGTCCTGCGAGACGCTCGTCAAGGTGTTGATGAACGGCTGAACCCGTCCAGTTCCCAAATCAACGAGCGCGCGAGCCGACCCTGCTTTGGCCAAAAGGTCATCGGTTGCATTTTTGGCCTTGGCGGTGACTTGCGACAATTCGGTTGCAACACCCGACAGGGAACCAACAGCACCTGAAGACGCCGTCAACAGGGCATCTTCCACTGCATACGCCTCGTTCGCAGTATCGTTCACGAGCGTCCTGGCATCCCCCACGAGCAACCTGGCATCGTCGAGGGAGGCAGAGGCAGATTCCGTCTTGGCCCTCGCGTCGTCCAGGGCGGTTTGCGCGTCTTTGAGCTTGGCGCGCACGTCGGCGATGGCCGTCAAGGCGGCATCCGCGCTTGTGGTGGCTTTTTCCTGGGCCGCATCCTTAGCAGTCCTGGCGTCTCCTATGGCCGAATCGATCGCCTGGGCCGCTGATTCGCTCACGGTGGACACGAACATCGAATTGATAGTCTGATCGAGCGTCGACGAGGCGGTGTCGGTGATTCTAGGGCTTACGGGTCCGAGCTTCTCGTTGGCGTAGTAAACGATCTGCGGGCTTTTCACCTGGCCTGTTAGAGGCGATATCAGGCATTCCGTAAAGTCTTCGGGGATAACGTACACCGCGAACACATCACCGCCCTCGAGCTGGGTCATCGCAGTGTCGAAGTCCTCTTCGGCGAAATTGAGCTTCTCGTTTTCGAGCAGCGCCTCGGTTACCGTATCGCCCACGTTGAGCTGGCCCGTGAGCTCGGTCTCGGCACCGGCATCCTGGTTGACGACGCTGACGGAAAGGTTGCCCGTCGCCTCGTAGGGGTTCCAAAACGCCAGCACGTTATACCATGTGTACAGGGAAGGCAGCACCATGAGCACCCCCACCACGACCAGCGCGGCAGGTGCCTTCAACAGGCGCAGAATATCACGCCTGAGTATGCGCAGCACATTTCCCATAAAAAAGGTCATCTTTCATCTCTAAAACCTATGCTGCGTATCTTACGACAACCACCAGAATTATCGCCAACGATGCACCCAACTTGGTTAAATGTATCGAGGATGAGGTCGGCCCCCGCTTCGGGCACGACGATGACAGCGAAGCCCGCTTGCTCCAGGCACTCGCGCACATACGGCACCGCCGACGTCTTGCCCCCGCACGGACCGCACATGACAACGAGCGTCTTCAAGCACAACTCCCCCGCAGCGAAATGACAGCTCGCCAGGTAACGGCAACGCGAACGGCCGCTCGTTTACTGCCCCAACAGTTTGCCAATTGCCAGCGCGTAGATGGCGAACGCTTCCTTGAGCAGCCCTTCGCTCACGCCCTCGTCAGGCCCGTGCATGCTACCTACCCAATCGGGGTTTTGGACCCAGGGCTTCTCGGGGCCGAAGCTCACGCCCTTGGTGAAGCAGCGCGCGTAGGTGCCGCCCTTCGAGGTCTTGCCCTGCACGTCCTCGCCCGTCACCGTGCGGTAGGCGTCGAGCAGCGCGTTCACCTCATCAGAGTTGGGGTCCATCAGAAATGGCGCCTTGTCGTGCTCGAGGGTGAAGTAGGCGCCCTCGGTGAACTCGTATGCCGCCTTGTTGAACCGGCGTTCGATCTTCTCGGCGGTGATCTTCGTCGGATAGCGCACGTCGAATGACTGGTATATGCGGCCTTCCTCGAGCCGGATCACGCCGCCCACCATGCTAAGGTCTCCGAAATGCTCGTCGCGCACCGCAAGCTCGGCGCGCGCTCCGCTCACGTCCTCGAGGAGGAAGCGCAAGAGCCCCAGGAACTGGCGCTCCTGAGCGTTGCACAGGCCGGCATCGTACAAGTAGCCAACCAGCAAGGCAATGGCGTTCTTGCCAAGCTCCGGCGTGGACGCGTGGGCCGAAACGCCCTGGGCCTCCACCCGAACGAGACCTTCGCCCGCAGCACTCACCGTGATGTCGTCTCGTTCGGGCAGGCCATCGAGCGACGCGCGGACGACCGCATGCGCCAGCCCGGGCACGGCGTTGACGGCCTGGCCGCCTTCGAGCTCGACGATAACTCCCTCGCCGAGCTCCCCGCTCACGAGCGTGCCGCTGCAGATGCCCGACTCGCCGTACCCCAGGGGAAACTGGCTGTCGGGTGTGAAGAGGAAGTCGGGATCGACATGATGGGCGCGATAGTACTCGACGTCCTTCATGTTGGTTTCCTCGTTCGCGCCGAAGAGCACGCGGATGGTGCACGACGGCACCTGCCCGCTTGTCGCGAAGCGCTCCGCCCAAAAACGCACGGCGTGCAGCGCTACGGTGATCGGCCCCTTGTCATCGATGACTCCGCGCCCCAAAAGATAGCCCTCGCGTTTCGTCAGCGCATAGGGCTCCACCGACCACCCGGGCCCGGCGGGCACGACGTCGACGTGCCCGATGATTCCGATTTGAGTATCGCCCTGCCCTGCAAGGTCGGCGTAGCCGATATAGCCTTCGCAATCGTGAGCATCAAGCCCCGCGCGCTGTGCCATCGCAAGGGCCCTGCTAAGCGCCTCGCGTGGCCCCGGTCCATACGGCGCGCCCTCGGTGCCCGCAGCCAGATCCTCGACGCTTTCGACCTCCACCAGGCGCTCGATGTCCGCGAGCACCTCGTCCCAATGGTCATCGCGCCATGCCTCGATTTCAGTCAGGGTAGCGTCGTCTATGCGTTGGTCCGTCATCGCCAGCTCCGTTTCGCGTTGGTCGGTTAATCGTTTCAGGTCGTATGGTAACACCAGCGGGCTTTCGGGAGGAACGCGCCATTCCTGCTGGAACGTACATCTGGACATCGGGGGTGGGGGTGTTTGTTCATCCATCTCGAGATGAACAAACACCCCCCGATGCTCATCGCGTCCCAAAGAAGTCAATCAAGATGTGCTTGATATGGTGATAACGGCGCGCGTACGTGTTCTCAACGCGTATGAGCTGCAGGCCATGCCTCTCGCAGATGGCGTTCTTCTGGCGATCGCGTTCCAGCACCGCATCGACGCTGCGGTGCTCCATGCCGTCGAGCTCGATGGCCAGGATGGGTATCTCGGCCTTGCCGGGAACCTCCTCGTACACGACGAAGTCGAAGCTGCCGCTGTAGAACAGGTATTCCTGGGCAAAGTTTTCGCCGAACATGAGCGAGATGGGCACCTGGGTATGGATCACGCAGCGCGAGCCGGATGTGAAGATGCTCCCCAGCGCATGGCTGAGGTTCTCAAGAAAAGCCGTCTCGGTCTTGGTGGAATAGGGCTTGATTCCCAGCGCACGCGATGAGATCGCGCGCGGCGTCACCGACGAAGTCCCCTTGGTCTTCACGTACTGCACGAGCTCGTACAAATCATCAGGCCCATCGATGCTCCTGTGCAGGCGCTCGAGCTCCCGATCGCTCCCGAAGATCACCAGCTTGTTGCGCGCACGCGACGTCGCGACGTTGATGAGCTCGCGGTTGTTGGCAAGCCAACCGTATGTTGCAGGGGTCGTGCGGTCGGTCAGCGCCAACGAAAAGAGCACGACGTCCTTCTCGTCGCCCTGGAACGCGTGCACCGTCCCGCAGGGGATATGCGAAAGGCCGTGCTCTTTCAGCTGCGCGGCCAGGTATTCGCGCTGATTGGTGAACGGGGTGATGACGCCGATGGACGCATCGGGATTATCCTGGATATACCCTATGACGGCCTCCGCCTCGATGGGGGCGACGTTTTTCACGGGCGACGTGTTGAGCGGGATGCTCGCATAGTGCAGCGCGCGCTCGGATTTGCGCCCGCTCTTCACCTCCAAACGGCCGTTGTAGTACTTCTTGTTGTTGAAGCCGATGATGTTCTCGTCGCAGCGGTAGTGGTCGTGCAATAGGATCTCGTTGCTCACGGCGTCGCAGGCCAAAAACGTTTTGTAAGCTGAATTGTCTACAAAATCGTACTCGTCGGTAATCTGGTAGCTGCGCCGCAGGGCGGCGTTGTCGGCTTTGTCGATGACCACGACGGGCGAGAGCTGCTGCGGGTCCCCCACGAGCACGAGCGCATGGCTCCGCACGATGGGGATTAGCGCGCAAGCCGTATCACACTGGCTTGCCTCGTCGATGACCGCGAGGTCGAATGTAGGCCCGGGCTGGCCAAGTCGATGCGCTGATATACACGTTGTGGCGATGATGGGAAACACCCGCAGCAGGCTCTTCAGGTTTTTCGTGTCGGAAATATGCCGGTTGAAGGCATCGACCCGCTCGTCGGGCGCCGCCGAGGACATGACGATGGACCGAAGCTCGGCATGGCGTGCCTCCCCGAGTCGCTTGATGCAGCAGACCGACGCGCGGAACAGGTGCTCGACCAGCTCGTCGGCATTCGATTCGGTGAGCGATAACGCGCGCTGCAGCGCATCTTCCGGCGTAGCAGCCTGCTCCAACTGCTTATCGAGCGCTTGGAGCTGGCGCGTTTGCAAATCGAGGCTGAAGGCGAAATCGTTGTTCGTTTCCACCAGCTGCTGTATGCATTCGCGGCGTTCTTGCAGGTCGAGGTTCTCCTCGTAATTGCGCAGCAGCACGCCGAGCATGCGAGCCCGCTGCTGCTCCTGTGCCTGAGTCATCCTGAGATCGGCCTCGATGACCGGCATATCGGCCACGCGCTCGTACAGTTCCTTCACGAAGTCGAGGGCCTGCAGCACGCGCTTTCGGTCGCCGAGCCGCAACACAGGCAGCGGAAGCGGCTCGTCGCGATAGGTGAAGGAGCGCAGGGCGTTGAAGACGCCGTCGACGGGATGGTTGTTGAACGACGAGAACAGCAGGGTCTTGCCATTGAAGAAGGCGTTTATGAGGATGGTCACGATGGTCGTGGTCTTGCCCGTGCCTGGAGGACCCTGGACGTACGTCAGGGGATACTTCATGGACTGGTGCGCAGCAAGCAGCTGGTCGAGGTTGATGCGCCTGTCCAAGAGCACGAGCGGGTACTCTTTGCGCCGGACGGGGCGCTTGGTCAGGTCGCCGAAAAACGCCTTCAGGGGAACCGTCAGGCTGTCGGTTTCGGCCATTTCGCAGATAGCGTCGAATTCCGCCGCAAGATTGACGACTGAATCGCGCGCAATGGCCATGACATGGGGCTCGTCGTCGACGAGCTGCCCAGCGCCCAAGCGTTTCGAGACGATGTCCTTCACGGTCTCGCGGTTCTCGTCGAAGCGCTCGAGCAGGTACAGATCGGCATCGTCGAGATAGCAGCGAATTGACTGCTGCTCCGACGCGCGCCCGTTTACCACCTTGAACTCGCGGCAGAGCACCGTGTTGCGGCCGATGACGAGCCGGCGCTTCTCGGGGTCAAGCCTGAGTTGGCGATAAGCGAGGACGTAGAGGCCTGCCGGGGAATGGACCGAGAGCACGTTGAGCGCAAGCTGCTCGTAGGTCTGCTTGAGCTGCTGTCCGTCTGATCGGGCGGTGCGTTGCGCCTTGCGCTGGGCGGTTTCGACCGCCGTGCGGAACTGGGCATCGTCGAGCGGCACGGCGCCAAGTCTGAACGAGTCTTCGTCGATGTGGTCGATGAGCGCATGTTTCTTGATGTAGGGCGTCGTGTTGAGCTTGGTGCAATCCGAGAGGTAGTCGAGCACCTTCAGGTTGGGCACCGAACCGAAGAGCGAGGCGTACCG
>CAMPAJ010000025.1 GCA_946631805.1 uncultured Eggerthellaceae bacterium | reverse complement strand
GGGCTATGGCGGGCCTGGCCCCATGGGTTTCGGCCCCAAGGGCCACGGCCCCGAAGGGTATGGCGGCGGTCCTGGTCGCGGCCCCAAGCCTGAAGGTTACGGCGGACACGGCCGCGGGCACGGTCCCGAGGGCTATGGCGGACCTGGCCGTGGGCGCGGTCCCGAAGGCTGCGGTCCCAAGGGCCATGGTCCCGAGGGTTACGGTGGTGGTCCCAGTCGCGAGCATGGCCCCGAGGGTTACGGCGGGCCTGGTCGCGGGCATGGCCCCGAAGGCTATGGTGGCGGCCCCAAGGGTCACGGACCCGAAGGCTATGGCGGACCTGGTCGCGGGCATGGACCTGAGGGCTACGGCGGCCCCAAGGGCCACGGCCCCGAGGGCTACGGTGGCAAGGGCCACGGGCCCGAGGGCTACGGCGGCAAAGGCCACGGCCATGAGGGTTACGGCGGCAAGGGCCATGGTCCCAAGCCCGAAGGCTATGCCGGCGGCGAGGGCTACGGCGGCGCACCTGCCAAGAAGGCCGAAGAGGTCGTAGAGGTCGTCGAGGCCAAGGTCGAAGAAACGGCTGCCGAGGAGTAGAAAACTATGCTGACGGCTGCCCACCCAGCGTAAGGTAGTCTGTCATACTTTCCCTTTAAGGAATGAGAAATTCGGCTCGATGCCGGGTTTCTCATTCCCATTTATTCGAGGAATAGTGCAGCGGCGCAGCCAGCGTGCGACTATGAGCAAGCGAAACGGGCCCCTTCGGCATGAAAGGTTTCTTATGGAGCAGCAAGATCCGCGCATCGAATTTCAGGGCGATGATTTCTCGCTGGATGGCCAGGCGATGCCCGAGGGCTCCCAGGCCCAGCCCGTGCTCTGCGTCAATTTGTGCGAAACCACGCCTCCGCATGTGACTGCCAGCGACGTCGAAGACCTCGTCGTGGCGGCGTGCCAAGATGCGGGATTCCCCTATTGCGAGCGCCTGTATGTGGGCTCGTATTTCTGCGAAAACTACTTCCTGCATCTGACGCGCGAGTTTCACGAGGCCGTGCGCTACGTGTGCGCTCGCTGCGAAATGCAGGCCACGCTCGTCGTGCCTATTCTTGGGCAGGCGTTCCTCGAGCGCGCCGAGAGTCGGTTGGTTGACGTGTTGCTCGAGTTCGCCGACGTGTACGACGAGGTTATCGTGAACGACGTTGGCGAATACGTGCTGCTTGCGCGTTGGTTCGCGGGCGAGGACACACGCTTCTCGTTTGGCGAGATGCCGGGGTATCCGGCCTCTCCCGAGTCCGCGAGTCCCCGACTAGGCCTGGGAAGGCTTTTCTCCAAAGAACTGCGCGATGCGCGTTACGACGAGGTGTTCCAGGCAGTCGCGCATCCGGGAATCTCGGCCGAAGCCGAGGCGTGTCTCGTCGAGCAGCAACGTTGCTGCCCGGGGGCGCGGCCGCTTGTGGAGGTCGACCCGGTAGCTGCCACCGTCGACGTGTCGGGCGTTGTGCAGGCGGTGCAAGACGTTTCGGGCATCGAGCCCGAAATCGCCATTCACCTGCCCTATTGCTACGCGACGACCGGACGCAACTGCGGCCCTGCGAGCGCCGACGAACCCGAGCAGCAAAAGTTCCGCCTGGGGCGCGGCTGCTCGCAGCACTGCCTTCGCATGGATCAGGGCTGCTTGACCGACGAGGGCGTGCGCTACCTCAAGCATGGCCGCACGTTCTATTTCCAAAACCCCGCGTGCAACATCGCGGGCGCCGCGTCATGGCGCATCGTCTACGCCCTGATGTGAGATGGAGCTGAATGTGAAATGGGGTCAAACGCATCGGACGGTAGGGCCGCCGAGGCGGTGGCGAAATGAAGGATTCGAGGTAGGATGACAGCACTTGTTCCCCTGAACAGCGCAGAGTTGCTTCCGCGCTTGCACGAGGCCGGCGTCGGCGAGATTTACGTCGGCTTCCACGACGATGTGTGGGACGCGCGCTTCGGCAACGCCGAGCTCAACCGCATGTCGGGTTTTGGGCGCGAGGCCAACCCGTTTGATTTTGCGCAGATGTGCGAGCAGCTCGCCCGGACGCGCGAGCTGGGCATGCGGGGGTTCGTGTGCTTCAACGCCTCGTCGTACACGGCGGAGCAGCGCGCGTTTATCCAGGAAGCATACCTTCCCGGCCTGATGCAGTCGGGCGCGCAGGGGGTTATCCTGTCGAGCCAGGCGCTCGTCGGCGCCGTGCGCGATGCCGGCCTCGATGCCGTGATATCCACGGTCGCGGGCGTGTTCAACTCGCGCCTGGCCGCCTACTATGCCGATCTGGGCGCGACGCGCATCATCCTGCCGCGCGACCTTTCCATTTTCGAAATCGAAAGCATCGTGCAAGCGCAGCCGCAGCTGCAGTACGAGGTGTTCATGATGCGAAACGGCTGCATGTTCTCGGATTCCCACTGCCTTGGTTGCCATCGTGGCGGCAAGCCGTCGCTGTGCATGTCGCTGCGCACGGCCGATTGGAGCATCCAGTTGTATGATCATGGCACGCAGGCCGCCGACGAGGCGTTTCTTGGTCGCGCCCGCGAGAACGAATGGCTGCTCAACACCTATTATCATCGCCGCACCTGCGGATTGTGCGCGTTGTGGCGTTTCGAACAGCTCGGCATAGCCGCTTACAAAGTGGTTGGCCGCGGCGATGATGCCGACGATCTTGTGGCCGATGCCGCCCTCGTCGTGCGCAACACCGCCATCGCGCGCGATTGCGCAAGCGAAGAGGAGTACCACGAGCGCATGGAGCTCCCCCGCGAACCCGAAACCCTGTGCGGCTACAACGGCCTGAGTTGCTACTATCCCGAAATCTCTTTCGCCACCCGCTAATGTGCATCTTGACCCCAGGGGTCAGGATGCACATTTTGGGCGAACCACTTGGTTTGGTGGTTGGGGTGCGGGCATACCACAGAATTTGGTGGTTTCCATCCCGAAAACGCGCCCGGGCCGACGCGAAACAGGCCCTTTGAGCAGCCATTATTCCCGAAAAACTTGCGCAACCTTTGTAGCGGTTTCATGGTGAAACGGACTCTGGATATATACTTTATGCGTGTTCGCCTATAGAGGCTTGCTGGGCATTTGCAAGGCTCCCGGCAGGGACGCACCCAAAGTCGGCGCGCTCGCCGCGCTGCATATGGGATGCGCAGGCTTTAGGCGAAGGCGAAAAATAGGAAAGGGATGTTCGCGATTTGAGCGCTGCTAATTGCACAACGAAAATACTCGGCAGCATTGAGGGTACGCGCCTGCTGATGGCGATGCTCGTTCTGTGCGCCCTCATCGCTTCCCTCGCCGTGTGTCCCTCGCTCGCATTTGCCGAGGAAGAAATCGAGGACGACCTGACTGCCGGCACGATGGACTTCAGCCCCGCCGGGGCTCAGGGCGCGACGGGCTCCAAGGGCGCGGCAGGTGCCTCAGGCGCGACCGGCGACGGTTGGGCCGACGTAAACGACCTCGTGCTCGACGAGAAAGACCCTTCCGCCCCCAATGCCAAGACCTCCTGGTCAGCGGCCAATGGCGATTACAGCGCCAGTGGTTCGGGCTCGGATTTCATACCTACGACCACCGACGAGCAGGGCCATGTGTCCTACGCCGTGTTCCCGTATTTCCCCAACCCCACGACCGAGGCGTTCGTCAAGTCGATCGGCGAAGACGCCCGCAAGATCGGCCAGGAGGACGGGCTGTATGCTTCCGTCATGATTGCGCAGGCCATCCTGGAGTCCGGTTCGGGCAGCTCGGGGCTTTCGAAGCCGCCCTACAACAACCTGTTCGGCATCAAGGGCTCCTACAAGGGCGCCAACGTAGTGCTCATGACTTCCGAAGACGACGGCACTGGCCACGAGTACGACATTTCGGCGGCGTTCAGGCGTTACCCCTCGACCAAGGAGTCGCTGCAGGACTACGCCGATTTGCTCAAGCGCGACATGGGCTCGTTCTACGCCCCCGCGTGGAAGGCCAACGCGCCGACGTACGTGCAGGCGTGCAATTACCTGCAGGGCCATTACGCGACCGACACGTCGTATTCCGGCAAGCTGCAAGGCCTGATCCTGGCCTACAACCTCGTGGAATACGATCATCCCGCAAGCTGGGCGCAGAGCAAGGAAGGTCGCGCGCAGATCGCCGCTAATCGGCTCAAGGCCTACACGCTGGGCGGTCGGGCCGTAACGCTGCAGAAGGTTGACTCCAACGAGCTGGCCGATGCGCAGGCGACGAGCGATGCCGTTCGCAATGCGAGCGGCGCCATCGCGTCCGATTCCGGGTTTGCCGCAGACGAAGAGGTCAAAGCCAAGGCCGCGAAGGCCGCCGCAGAATCGGCCGCCATGCAGAAGCGCTTCGTGCAGCCGCTGAGCGACCCCGCCGTGCAGGTTTCGATCCTGTCGTTCGGTGCGGTCACGGTCTTGCTTGCCAAGAAGGAGATCATCACGCTCTTCGCCGCGCTCAAGGGCGTACTGGCGCACCTGCCCTTCATCGCTCGCTAGGGCTTTTTCTCCTATTTTTCGCAGTGCGAGAACTTTTCGCGCCATACCCCGTTTTATGTCATCTACAATCCTTCAAGAAATCTTTAAATACCTGAAAAAAATAGTACTTGACAGAGAATAATATACAAAGTAATATAAATTCCGTCGAGAGCGACTTACCGAACAACACTCCTCTCGTCTCACTCGTCTAGCCGGGACCGCTTCCCCCCTCAGCGGTCCCGGCATCCTTTTTGTTATGAGCCGAGTTTCGCCACCGTCTTATCTGTGGTTTGCCCGACCTTCGGTGATATGCGTGTCCGCGAGCCCGCCCTTCCTCTTTGACCTCGGCTCAACCGGCCACAAATACGACGCAACGAAAAACAATATCGAGTAATAAATATAGAAAAATAAGAATATATGTTCACAAGGATATAATATGTGACATACTGCATCATTGCGCATGTAACCAGCTCATGGTGGCGCCTGGGGAAAGGATGTCATGAAACTCGAAGTACGAGACGCCCACGTGGGCTACGAAACGGGCAAGGCCATCCAGCGCTTCGTCAACTTCACCGTCGAATCGGGTGAGGTGTGCTGCGTGCTCGGGCCCAACGGTTGCGGCAAGTCAACGATGTTCAAGTCGGTGCTCGGGCTCATCCCGCTGCTTTCGGGCAAGGCCACGGTCGACGGTGACGATATTTCCAAATGGAGCGCGAGCCGGCTGGCCGACACGATGGCGTACGTTTCGCAGTCGCACACGCCGCCGTTCCCGTACCAGGTCAAGGACGTTGTTTTGCTCGGTCGCATCAACAAGGTGGGCTATCTGGGCCAGCCAACGGCCAATGATTACCACATCGTCGAGAACGCGATGATCGACATGGGCATCTACGATTTGCGCGACGAAGTGTACACCGACATCTCGGGCGGCGAGTTGCAGCTGGTCATGATTGCGCGCGCGCTGGCGCAGCAACCCCAGATGCTCGTGTTGGACGAGCCCACGGCGGCGCTGGACTACGGCAACGTCGTGCGCGTCATCGACAAAGTGCGCGAGCTCGCGAAAAAGGGCTTCGCCGTCATCATGACCACGCACAGTCCCGACCATGCCTTTATGTGCAACTCGAACGTGCTGCTGCTGCAGAAGGACAACCCCATGAAGTTCGGCCGCGCGGTCGACATCATCACCGAGCGCAACATGAAGCAAGCCTACGGCGTCAACGTCAAGATCGTCGAGTTCGTCAACACGAAGGGCGAGATCATGCGCATGTGCGCACCGGTGTTCTAACGCGATGTGTATTTGGGGTCAGACCCCAAATACACATTAAAGGTAAACGCCTTAGGGCGGAACGGAGGAACGATATGCCACAAGAAATGCTCGACCAGGAAACAGTCGGCATAGCCAAGAACGCGCTCGAGCACATCATCGCCAACATCGAAACCGTCGTGCAGGGCAAGCGCGAGGCAGTGTCGCTGGTCGTGCTCGCACTCGTGGCAAAGGGTCATGTGCTGCTGGAGGACCTGCCCGGCACGGGCAAGACCACGCTCGTCAGCTCGCTGGCCAAGTCGGTCGACTGCGGGTTCAGCCGCATCCAGTTCACGCCCGACATCATGCCCTCCGACGTTACGGGCTTTTCCATCTTCAACCAGAAGACGCGCGACTTCGAGTTCAGGCCCGGTGCGGTCATGAGCAACCTAGTCCTGGCCGACGAGATCAACCGCGCTTCGGCCAAGACCCAGTCGGCCCTGCTCGAGGCAATGGAAGAGCGCCAGGTCACCGTCGACGGCAAGACCTACAAGCTCGTCGAGCCCTTCATGGTGCTCGCCACGCAGAACCCCATCGAGCAGTTCGGCACCTACCCGCTGCCCGAGGCGCAGGTCGACCGTTTCCTCATCAAGCTGAGTATGGGCTACCCCGGCTTCGACCAGGAGGTCCGCGTGCTCGAGCTGGGCGATTCGGCCAAGAAGGCGCTTTCGCCCGTCGTGAACGCCGGCAACGTGCTGTGGCTGCGCGAAGTCGTGACCAAGGTATATGTATCGCATATGGTCATGCGCTACATCGTCGAGATTATCACCGCGACGCGCGACAACCCCGAAGTGCAGGTCGGTTCGTCCCCGCGCGGCGGCATCGCGCTGCTCGCACTCGCGCGCTCCTTCGCGCTGCTGCAGGGCCGCAATTACGTGCTGCCCGATGATGTGAAATACCTCGCGCCCCATGCGCTGTGCCACCGCATCTCGCTTTCCCACGAAGCCAAGGTCTCGGGCCGCACCGAGCGCCAGGTGCTCGAGTCCATCTTGTCGGGCATCGCGGTGCCGTATCGCGACGAGGCCGAGCTTCGGGGCATGAAATAAACGCCCGAGTGCTTTGGAGTCTGCCCGGGGTCTGGTTACGCGAAGGCCGATCGGTCTGGGTCTTTTCGTGACGCCTCGTGCCGTTAGGTGACGAAACGTTGCTGGTCAGCAGCGGAATGCACAACGTTGAGTTTTTGGAAATTTTTCGAAGCGCTTCAAATTTGTGAGCAAGTCGATGGCAGTTGCGCAGCTTGGGCGACCCGCGCGAAACGCAAGACTTGGTGCACGGCCAATGCATCGGGCACCAATTGTTGTGTGCGAGGCAAATATGCACGTTGAAGTGGGCAAACGAAGTAAAAACACTTGCGAGATATACGGCAATGTGTCACAATCTAGGATAAATTACGCACGAATCTCACCTCAATTGCAACACCGTGCGGGCCAGATGCAACAGCAATGTAAACGAATTACATTCTGGGAAGATCGGATGGTGTTGTATATGTACGCTACGAAAAGAATTATCGCCGCCGCCGCTTCTGCGGCGCTTGCCGTCTCGCTGGCTCCGGGCCTGGCATTTGCCGCCGACGCTGCCGAAGCTAACGCCGAGGCTGCTGCTACCGCCGAAGCCGTGAGCGCGCTGGCTCCTGCGGCAACCGACAAGCTGGCTACTATCGTAGTCGCCGCCGATTCTCCCGTGAAAACCGTCGCCGACGCGGTATCCGACATGATCGATGTCGTGCGCGAAGCGGGCGATTTGGATACCGAATCCGATGATGGCGCCGACGAGGGCGATGGCGTCGTGGCGGGTGTCCTGGCCGAAGTGGCCGACGCCATCAGCGATCCCGAGGCGTATGCCGAGGCGGTGAGCGAAGTCGGGGACGGCGCCGAGGAGGACGCCGACGCCGAAGAAGATGCCGACGCGACGACCTCGTCCAGCGCATCTTCTAAAAGCAGCGTGACCACCCAGGCCGATGCCGCTGCTAACACCGTCGTGTGGAGCTACGACCCCGGCACCGCTGCCAGCTCCTGGTACAGCGCCGACGAGGCTACGAAGCAGCACGGCACCGCCGAGCTCGTGAGCGTCGAGGTCGACGGCAAGTCGTACACTGCGGCTGACCTGGCCAAGAACGCAACGACCGACAAGCAGTACTACAAAGACGGCGTGCTGTGCGCGCCAGCCGATTCGGTAGTTACCATGAAGCTCCTGCCCGCGCGCGGTTACCAGCTGCTCACCGACACGCTCAACGATGGCGAGATCGCGCTGACCCCGCTCGAGGACGACGATTCGATCGGCATGTACACGTTCGACATGCCTGCCGACGGCGTTAACCTGGAGTGCGGTTTCGAAGCTGCCAAGGACCTGGTCGAGTCCGATAGCGCTGACGTGACCGAGGGAACCATTTCGACTGCCGATGGCGCCGTGAAGAACGGTACGCTGCTGCTGACCATCACCGATATGGACGACGAGGACGCCAAGACCTCGATTTCTGCGAAGGCCGCGCGTCCGAGCGACGTCGTCGCGTACCTGGACATGTCGCTGGTCGGCCAGGTCTTCCAGGGTGCCGAGGGCGTTTCGTGGGACACCGAGCTCACCTCGCTCCCCAGCGCCATAACGCTCACGCTCACGTTGTCCGACGACATTGCGAAATCGTCCAACCAGTTCTACATCATCCGCGAGCACGAGGGCCAGTACCAGCAGGCCGCGGCGACGTTCGACTCGGCGGCCAAGACCATCACGTTCAAGACCGACAAGTTCTCGAGCTACGCCATTGCCAAGGGCGTTCCCACCAGCAACACCAACACTAACACGAATACCGGCACGAACACTGGGACCAATACGGGCTCGAATACGAGCTCGACGAGCTCAAATTCGTCGAGCGTGCCCAAGACCGGCGACACTAACAGCACGACCCCGCTTGCCGCGAGCGCCTTGTGCTCTGCAGCCGTAGCCGCCGTGGCCCTACGCCGCATGCGCAAGGAGCAGTAGCGTTAACGTGCGAATGTGTATTTGGGGTCAGACCCCAAATACACATTTTGAAAGAAAGCGAAAGCGGGCCGAAGGTTCATGCCTTCGGCCCGCTTTATGCTGCGTGGCGTTTTACTGTTCAGTGGCAGCGGCAACGCATGTCCACGTCCCGCCTCGCGTCCGCGTTGGCAATGAGCCGCAGATACGTTCTCCCGACCCACTGCCGGCGCCCGCGGGCGTGGGTGCGCGTTCTACCGCATGCGGTCCTTGTGCGCCGAGCTTTGAAGCAGTTTCGCGATCAAGGCAGCGAGCTGCTCTTGCTCCTCTTCGCTCAGCGCGTCGACGAACGCGGCGTCGGCGGCCATACGCTCGTTACGCCAGGTCTCGCCTTGCGAGCGTCCCAGCTCGGTCAGCGCGTACATCGTGCCCGCGATTTCGTCCTCCTGCACTTCGACGAGCCCGTCCTGCACGAGCTTTTCAAGGGAGCTCGAAGGGTCAGCGGCATCCTTCCCCATGCGGCCTTTGATGATGGGCAAGGTCGCGCAGCCCTCCTGGCGCGCGATGGCGTCGATGACCAGCTTGTCGGGTTGGCTCTCGCGGCGATCGGCCAACGCGAACGACGCGATGTTGAGCATGCGCATGGCCTTCAGGTAGGCGGGCATGGGCGGCATGCCCGCCCCTTTGCCCGCTTTGCGGGGCTCATCGTTCCGCTTAGCGTGCTCCCAGGGAGCCCTGCGCTCGGGAATTACCTCACCTGCAAGCCATTTGGCGCGTAGGTTTTTCCCACGCGCGCATTGGTAGCGGGCGAGGCTGCACCCAAAGTGGCACCCTGGGCATTGTGGAGCTTCCTGCATTGTTGCGTTCATGGTCGGCTTCCTCTCTCGTTTTGACAAATGGCGGCTGCCCGGTTCCGCCGCAATGTCGGGCTTCATTACCCGTCGCTTCGCCCTAGTCGCGTTTTGGGCGATTTCGTCCTAGTTCCCATGTGAGCAAGTGCCGCTCCCTGGCGAATAAAGTACGAAGCAGTACCGTATGTCATCAATGGGTATAGCAGAACTTAGAAAGCACAAAATGCCTGATGTGGATTATAGTTTAAAAGAAATTAATGTATTGACAGAATAATAACTGTACTAGATTATTCTATATTGCGCAGTATTCTGTCGGGAAAAACTCTCACACAGCAAACTCGGAAACCTCGATAGATGAATCGCGCCGGTGATTCTAGAGCGCCGGTGCGAGCTTGCGCGTTGTTTAAAGGGAAAGGAGAGTGCATGAAACAGCACAAGCAATCATCATGGAAGGGAGTGGCGCGGAAGTTCGCAGGCTGCGTTGCGGCCGCTGGGCTCGCAGCCAGCATGTCGGCTGGAGCTGCGTTCGCGACGGACCTCGTGCAGACCGCGTACGACCTTCCGTCCCCGAGCGAGGTGAAGCACTTCGACCATCAAGGTACCGACGCCAAAGGCAACACGTACACGTACCAGTACGTTACCATCGGCAGCAGCGCGACCGGACGTACGGCTCCCATGATGGAGACGTATTACGAAACGGTCGGCCTCAACTACATCAATGCCTATTGCGGCCCAGGTACGATTTTCAAGGCTGGCAGCGATCCAACGGCTTGGTACGAGAGGTCCGATTCCAACCTGTATGCTCCGTACACGGAGGGCACGATCGGCTCGCTCAAGACGCATAACTCGACGTTGGCAATCCAGCTGAACAACGAGAACCCCGACGAGTACGTATGGAATTATCTGTGCTGGGCTAACGGCGCCGACGTGAGCCAGGACAGCATGGCCGTCGATCACGGAAACAACGGACAGAACAACGTTGCCAATTCTGCGTTGCAGCCCGTGAGCGTCACCGTGAACGGCACGGAGTACGCTGACTTCCCGCGCGACGTATATACGGAGTGCAACATCCTTTCGGTGGCCGATGCAAGTGCAACGTACGGCGATACGGCCTATGAGCAGTGGATTGCCCTTGAGAACGCACGCGAGAACCGCCCGAAGAAGAGCGGCACGTACGAGCCTTACTATGCTAAATACAGCGCAGTTTCGGGTGGTGGCGCCACGATGGTCGCGGGTCTCCATACGCTTGCGAACACCGTCGATAGCGTCGTTGCGCAGAGTGCGGACGCCAACGGCAACTTCCAGCTGCAGTCCCGCTTTGGCGGCAACAGCGCCAACGGCACCGGTGCTGCGATCAACCAGTACGAAGACCTGGTCCAGGCAACGCAGTACTACGTGCTCGCCAACATAGCCGACGGCACGGTCAGCAAGGCAACCACTGCGGTGCTCGTGGGCTACGATCCGCAGACCGACCTGTATGCATGCCGTAAGTACCTGGTCGATAAGACCGATGCACGCGGCAACCAGGACAAAGACGTTAACCTGTACGGTGGCCGCCTGGCAGCTTACCTGGGAGACTACAGCACCAGCATCACCGACCTTGGCCTGCCCGAGAAGCAGCAGCCTGCCTCCTCGGTCGAGGCTGACTACATCGCTTGGTATTCGGCCGACCAGATCGTCGAGAACTGCGACGCCGTGTTCGTTTGCGATGCGCCGAGCTCCAACAAGGTTTCTGATTACCTGGCGACTGCTTCCGATGGTCAGACCTATGTCGTGTACTCCCCTGCAACCGCTCGTTCCGATGGCGAAGAGGATCGCACCGCCAGCCTGACCAAGGCTCGCGCCGCCGCTCTTGAGCAGGGCAAGAAGGCAGCTAA
Source organism: uncultured Eggerthellaceae bacterium (assembly GCA_946631805.1). The sequence continues at coordinate 504 of CAMPAJ010000025.1, read as the reverse complement.
CTTCTGCTTCTCGTATCCGGCGACGATGTTCGGCAACTTCTATGCACAGGGTGTCGAAAACGGCATGATTCCGCTCGTAACCGCGTCGTTCACGTATCCGAAGATCTTCGGCGACAACGGTCTGACCGACATGTTCGCCTACTGGGCCAAATACGTCTGGCATATCAAGGATGCTAACCTGCAGGGTGTTGTGACCGCGACCGCCGGCGACATGTCGCTCATCGGCGACCTGAAGATCGGCACGATTAGCTCCGACTTCGAGAAGAACGCACGCGTCATCTTCTGCGAGGGTAACGACTACTATCTGAACAACATGGAAGCAGTCGATGCCATTAACAATGGCAACATGAAGACTTTCGACGTCCAGGCGCTCACGGCGCGCGTAGCCGACGAGAAAGCCGTGCTTTCTGACGAGCTCGCAGCCAGGGCTGCCGCTAAGGCTGCTGCTAAGCTCAAGGCCCAGACCATCACGGCCAAGAACGTCACCAAGACCTTCGGGGCCAA
>CAMPAJ010000024.1 GCA_946631805.1 uncultured Eggerthellaceae bacterium | reverse complement strand
CCCGAGATGATGATGGTGCGCAAGTTGGCGAAGTCGACCTTGGGATCGTAGCCCTTCTCGATGGCCTTCTGGCCAAGCAGCCAAGCGTACGACGGCGACGACCAGAAGTGCGTGGGCTGGTAGTGCTTCATGGCCCACAGCAGGCGGTCGGACGGCACGGCGCCGACCCAGATGCCCAGCGCGCCCAGCTCCTGCGCGCCGATGACGCACGGGCCGCCGACGTACAGGGCGAAGTTCATGCCATGCAAGTAACGGTCGTTGGGGCGCATGCCCGTCTGCCAGAACAGACGCGCTTCGGCGTGCATGAACTCGTCGAAGTCGTGCTGGCTGAACGGCGACATCGTCGGCACGCCCGTCGAGCCCGAGCTCGTGGCCATGTAGACAACATCGTCCTCGGGCACGCAGCACAGCTCGCCGAAGAAGCTGCCGACGCCCTGGCAATCGCGTTCGGTCTGCTTGTTGATGAACGGGAACTTCTGCAGGTCCTCGAGCGACTCGATATGCGGGTCAATGCCGGCCTCATCCCACGTGCGCTTGTAGTAGGCGCTGTTCTCGTACGACCACAAAAGCTCATCCTTCAGGCGTTCGAGCTGGAGCTTCTCGAGCTCGGGGCGCGGCATGGTCTCGACTTCGCGATCGTAGTACTTCTCGTCGTAAGGTAGATTCTTTTTCGCCATGTGGCCTCCTTAGGGTTCGACGCGAGTCTTCGCGTTTGCCAACCGTCTCTCGTTACAGAACGCAAGGCGCTTCGGCGGTCCGTTTTCGAGCCGAGCTGTGGCAGCCGATGGCGCCACCTCGAAAACGGATCGCAGAGGCGCCCTGCGATCCATACGGCAGGCTTTTGCCGAAACTACGGCCAAAGCCGTTTCTTGACTCGTCTATAAAACCACCCTTGCTGCGCGAACGCAAGGGTGTTCGTGTTTCGAGGTATTTATGCCCCGTTATCGATTTTGCCGATAATGCGGTATATGAGAAACGTCAAACCGCTGACCTCGCCTTTCGTTTACGATTACGCCATGACACTGCAACAGCTTAGATACCTCATTGCCATCAGCGAGCACGGCTCGATAAATGCGGCTGCGCAAAATCTCTACGTTTCGCAATCGAACCTTTCAACTGCGATAAAGGAACTCGAGCGCGAACTCGGCATCACGATCTTCACCCGCAGCAACCGCGGCGTCACCTTGACCAACGACGGAACCGAACTATTAGGATATGCCCGTCAGGTTATCGAGCAAGCCGATATGATGGAAGCACGCTACGCGCGTGGGCGCACCGAATACATGCGCCTTGCCGTGTCGACGCAGCACTACTACTTCAGCCTGCAGGCGTTCATCAACGTCGCGGAAGGCTGCGCGTCGAGCAAGTACGACTTCATATTGCGCGAGTGCGCCACGAGCCAGATCATCGATGACGTGCGCACGTTCCGCAGCGACATTGGCATCCTGTACCTAGACAGCTTCAATTCGCGCGTGTTGCGCAAGGCATTCGCCGACGCTAGCGTGACGTTCTTCCCCCTGTTCGACGCGCGCGTGCACGTATTCGTAGGCGAAGACCATCCGCTGGCCGACCGCAAGCTCGTCAAGCTCGAGGACCTGGCCCCCTATCCGCGCTATTCGTTCGAGCAGGGGTCGGTCAACTCGTTCTATTATTCGGAAGAGCCGTTCGGCTACCTGCGCAGCGACCGCAACATACGCTTCAGCGACCGCGGCACGCTCACGAACCTGCTCACGAGCTTCAACGGCTACACGATTTCGACCGGCGTGCTGTCGAGCGAGATGCACTCGGGCATCGTTGCCATCCCGCTCGACGCGGACGAGCGCATGCAGGTGGGCTACCTGCTGCACAACGAGCGCCGCCCCGGCACGCTGCTCGTACGCTACATCGACGAGCTGCACAAGGTCATCGCGCAGAATCCCAACGTTAAGGCTGCTAGCTAACTACAACCCTACACCATGCTTGCGGCGACTTTGAGGCTCTTCTCTGCACAACGCGTTGTCACTTCTATATAGTAGTTGTAGTCTGCGGTCGACAGATTTTCCGTATCCACATCCTCAATCTTCGACGTGAGATCCGTGTACTTTTGCATGAACGAAGCATAGTCGGCCAGCATGCTCGTCACGTCCCCGGATTCCTGGTACCGCTCCATGAACTCGACGTATTCGTCGATAAACGCCTCGTAGCTATCGAGCATCTCCTTGAGCTCGGGACTGACTTCATCCGATTCCGAAGCCTCGGCGTCTGTTTTCCTGGCGCTAGAGTCAGAAGAAACGCTATCGTTGGACGACGTTTCTTCATCTTTGCCCATCGACGCCGGCACCGACGCCGACGCTGACGCTGACGCCGACGCCGAGCTTTGGGAAGAGCCCGACCTCGCCGAGCCCGAACAAGCTGATGATAGGGCGCCAAGCACGACGAGCACGACAAATGCAATCAGTACAATCTTGCCAATCTTTTTCATATGACCACCCTGCTTTCTTTCGCAACTACCTGAAAGCGTAGACGATGGCCAGGTCTGGCGCATTAGCTGCCAGCTAATTTGCCGGATGCCGTCCCTATGGTGATATACGTGCAAAGCTCAGCGCATGTGCACGCATTTCCCCGTAGGTCGGCCGAAACGCGGGGTTTAGCCACGGCTAACTGCGGGATTTGCCATACCTACGGTGTTTCATAAAGTACATTCTGCGTGATTAAACCCACGAAAGGGCTTCGGAGGCCCGGTGTCGGACAAATCGCGTCAATGCGTCCAAGCGCTTATGCGTAAAAGCATCGGGAGCATTGGGATGGGCGTCGCCGTAACGCAAATACTCCTCGTCAAGAGAAAGCTCGAAATCGACAAGCCGCTCGAGGCCAGCTACCTGCGACGGCTCCATAACGTCCTCGAGCTGCTTGTAAAGGTTCGACCCGAATGCAGCTGCGTAGCGTTTCTCGGCTTCCATGAGCTTATCCAAAGACAAATCCGACTCGGGCTCGTCGCAGAACAGCGCCATGTTATGGTCGAAAAGCGGAGCCATCCCCAACGTTGTGCCCGTATGGTTATCGCGCAATACGCCGTAATTGCCAAAATGGCGGTCCTTGTTAGCGATAACGGCATCAAAAACGAGCATGGTCACAAATGAAATCGACGCCGCCGGCGAGATAGCGTAGAAGAACTCGAGCGCGGAGTCGAGCCCGAGCCGAGCCACTTTCTGCCGAGGCAACGCCGCATACAAAGGAACGAACGAGACGTCTTTCGTATTGAAAACCTCGCATGTCGAGCACAATTGACCGCGCCATCGCTCAAGATGGTAAGAAACGGCATTTACGCCCATGGCCCGGGCGACCTGAAACGCCAAATACTCGGAAAACGGCGTGATGGTCTTCACGGCCGAACGGCTCGCGCTGCCAGCCTTGAACAAAATGCGCTTTCCGTCGATGACACGCCACGCTTTTGGAAACGACCCGCTTGCCGTCAACTCGCTGGGCAATCCATGCGAGCCAAGCACATCACGCGACACCACACCCGAGTACGCCGCAATCTGCAAGGCGACGTTAAAATCGTTTTCGAATAAATTGCATTCGGAAAACGCCACCGGATCGTCCTCGGCAACCACCAGGTACGAATCGTTTATGGACGCACCCTTTGTTACGTCGATTATCCCCTTGGTGTCATCAAGCGAGATGCCATACAGCTCCAAAATCTGCTGGGCATATGAGCGATTCTTCGGAATACGGCGCGAAGCCAAAAAACGCGAGAGCTCGTCATCGGTAGGCTCAGCGGCAATGTTCATCGGAAGCAAATGCCGATGCGCCTCGTCAATTTCGAGATTGCATGCGTACGCGGGATCGCGACGGTCTTGCACGAAGTCAAACGCAGCAATCGCCTGGTCATAAAGCTTTATGTAATACCGCTTAGAAATCACGCAAGGCTCCTCCCGATGGCGTAAGCATATCATGCTTGACGATACCTGTTGGCCAATCGTTCAAAGCCCTGCTTCGAAATACGAACCACCTCGACCCTGCTCCTATCGAGGCGAAATAGCTCCATGCCGACGACTCGCTGGCTCGTTATATGTACGCTATTGACTGCAAGAAGAAAGCGGACAACATTACCTCGCAGCTAATGAATCGCGTCTCGAATCTCCCTATCATTCGAAAGCGCAGTTTCGAGCCATGCCAAGGGATCTCTGCGCGTACTCGGCGCTCGGCGCTGCGACGACACTAATGCCAACACGAGCGATTCGGTATATGATGACAAGCGAGCAACCGAAAAAGAGACGACGGAGGAAGCGCCGCGTGAAAGAGCCCTTAACAAGCGAACTGCTCGACGAGTTGCTCGGGTCGCCCAACCCCGCCGCCTTTGCCGATGCGCACAAGATCACGCAACGAGAGCTACACGTTTACCTGCAACAACTTCTTGACGAAAAGGGCCTCAGCAGGCCCAAGGTCATCGAGGAAGCAGGCCTCAACCCTACGTACGGGTACAACATCTTCACCGGGACGAAAAAGCCATCGCGCGAAAAACTGCTCCCGCTGCTCTTCACGATGAAATGCACACTCCAGGAAGCCAACCGCGTCTTGCGCGCAGGAGGGCACAGCGAGCTCTACGTCAAAACCCGCCGCGACGCCATCATCATTTTCTGCATCGAACACGGCTACGACCTGATGCGAACGAACGAAGAGCTGTTCCGCTTCGGCGAAGAACCCATCGGGTAGAGCCAAGCCCGAAAACCCACCACCTCTGCTACCATACTTCCTATGGAAACCGACGAGCTCGCACAACACCTCGAATCGCTGCAGCGCGAAGAATGCTATCGCGTCGATGCCGTATTGAAGGAATCGCCGTTCGAGGTAACGCAGCGCGTATATTTCATGGGCGCAAATGGCGCCGAAAGAGGCCCTTACATCCGCAAGTTCATTACAAGCGACACCGGGCTCGGGCTTGCCTACCAGCGTATGTACGAAGCCCAGAAAGACGGCCGGCGCTTCAAGCATTTGCCCAACATTCTCGAATGCTATTCACGCGACGGGCAAATGGTGGTCGTCATGGAATACGTTCGGGGCGCGACGTTGCAAGACACCGTCTATCTCAACGACCCCTCAATCGAACTCGCGCTCAACGTCTTCCCGCGCATCTGCGATGCAGTTTCGGAGTTGCATGTTGGATTCAATCCGCCCATCATTCATCGCGACCTCAAGCCGTCAAACGTCATCTTGACCGGCAGCGGCCTCGTGCTCATCGACTTCGGCATCTCGCGTGAATACCACGAGGGAGCCGAATCCGACACGACGCATTTCGGCACACGGGAGTTCGCACCGCCCGAGCAATACGGGTTCGGCCAAACCGACGTGCGCTCCGACGTCTACTCGCTCGGCATGGTGCTGTACTTTTGCCTGACGGAAGAAATCCCTTCCGCCAAAACGCGCGAGCAGGAATTCAAAGACGCTCGAATTCCCGAACCGCTCCGCAAGGTCATCGTCAAAGCCACAGACCTCGACCCCGCAAAACGCTACCAAAGCGCAAGCGACCTCGAATCCGATTTCGTGCGGGCAGCAAATCACGCGATGAAAACCCGCAGACCAGCAAGTAAAAGTACTGCCATCCAAAATGCCCAAAGCGTGCAAGGTAAGCAAGGCGCGCAAAGGGAACAAAACGCGAACGCCAACAAAGCTACAAAGGTGAGTGGCCGCAAACCCAAAACTGCCAAGCTGGCCATCGCCGCTCTCGCCTGCGTATGTCTTTTCATCCTATTTGCCTCTGGAGCGTTCGGCTCAAAGAACAGCACGTCAGAAAACGTTTCGGCAGATAGCGCTTTGTCGGACAGTTCGCAAGCGATTTCAGCCGAAGCCACGTCCAGCGCAAGCGCATCAAGCTCCTCCGCATACCAAGACGCCGACGCGCTCGATGAGCCCACAGAATCCGAGCTTGCGCAAGATTTGCGGCAGCCCGGCGAGCCCAAGAACGAATTCGACCCTGCAACAAACGTCACCGTAACCGTCGGCGATATCGATTTCCAAGTTCCGAGCTACTTCTGGGCAAAGACCTCAACGTCCGAGGATGGGGCGTCAAATTATTACTATGCCGAAACAGGCTCCTCGGTTGCCCTCCTCATGACGAGCGTAAGCGACGTCGGCGATATTGGCTCCGACGAAGATTTCGAATCGCTCAAGGAAGATTACGTGCGCGGCTTCGTGGAATCAGCCGATGTGCTCGACGAAATCACTACCTCGACCGACTACCAACTCGCAGGCCACATCGCGCGTGTGATGACGGGAAAAGGCTCCGTTAACGGTATACCGCTCACGATGAAGTTCGCCTTCTTCTTCAAGCCGGGATCACCGACCGTCGGCACTATAGCCTTCGGGCAGACCAGCAACGCGCAATTCGACTACTCATCGGATTTCGCGAAAGTGCTCACTTCGGCCAAGCCGACCGCAAGCTAGCGTGAACGGGGGACGGAGGAGCGTTCACGCGAAAACCTAAGAGCATGGTGTACGCAAATTGCGTGAACGCTCCTCCGTCCCCTGTTCACGCTTGAATCGGTTGAAATGCCTCGTCACCGACGAGCATTTCGGCACCGCCATGCGTGAGCTCGGTAATGCCGACCTCGACGGCGGCTGCTTCGGACGCGAGAACGCGGACCTCGACCGTCACGTCGGCAGCAAACGTTGCGTCAAGCACCTGGATACCCTGGCTGGCGAGCCAGTGGGTAAGCGTGTCGTATAGGGGGTAATCTACGCTGATGACGATGTCGCGGCATGGCGCGAACGTGACGACTTGAGCAGCGGCAAATGCATCCTGGGCCGCCTTCGTGTAAGCACGAACGAGCCCGCCCGTACCCAAAAGCGTCCCGCCGAAATACCGCGTCGTCACGCATATAACGTCCTTGAGCTCGGCGTGCTCGATAACCGAAAGCGTCGGCAATCCGCTCGTGCGCGCCGGCTCGCCATCATCGGAATACCGCACGCGATTCTCCTCGCGCAGCACATAGGCATACACGTTATGACGCGCCATGGGGTTGGCAGCGCGCACCCCGTTGAGGAAGGCAACGGCCTCTTCCTCGGTTTCGACATGCGCCACCTGCCCAATGAAGCGGGATTTCTTTTCCTCGTACTCGGCCTGTGCCGAGCCGGCTATGGTCTTGTAAGGTTCCATGCGCCTATTGTATATAAAAACCGCCCAGCCACGAACACCAACACCTACGCCCGGGCAGCCCCGAGCAACCGCCCCGCAATCGGAATAACGAAGCCCCTGGAGCTCGGGGTGGTGGGTCTTGAGCGATTCTGCAGCCACCATACCTGAAATCCACTTAGATTAGGCGAAGTCAAGCGAAAGACCCCAATCGGAATAACGAAGCCCCGCGAGAGGGAGGCGGGGGTCGTGAGCGATTCTGCAGGCACTGTCCCTGAAATCCACTTAGGTTAGCCGAAGCCAAGCGAACGACCTCCGCCTCCCCCTCGCGGGGCGGCGGGACGGAAGGCCGAAGTCAAGCAAGTCGACTCATCGTCTTCCCGAACAGGACGGACGGAAGGCCAGAGCAAGCGCCGCCTAGCGCTTATTGCCCCGTGCCGCCTCCACGAACGCGCTGAACAATCGCTTGGAATGCGGGCGCGTGCGCCACATGTGCTCGGGATGCCACTGCACGCCCACGACGAATCGCTTGCCGGGCATTTCCACGCCCTCGACAACGCCATCGTCGGGCGAAATCGCGCTTACAATGAGGCCTTCGCCGAGCTCCGCAATGCTCTGGTGGTGAATCGTGTTCACGCCCAAACGGGGAGCGCCCACGCATTCGGCGAGCTTCGTCCCCTCCACGACGTCAACCATATGCGCAGGCATGTCGAAAGGACGGCCCTGCACATGGGGCAGCGAATCGCGCGAATGCTCGGCATGTATGTCTTGGTGAAGCGTTCCCCCAAGCGCTACGTTAAGCGACTGCATCCCGCGGCACACGCCCAGCACAGGCTTGTCGGCCGCAATCGCGGCGCGTATGAGCGCGTCCTCCATCAGGTCGCGCGCCGTTGCCGAGCGGTGCGTATGCGGTTTGCGCCGCTTGCCGTAACGGCCAGGGTCGATATCCTGACCACCGGGTATAAGGAATCCATCGCATGACGCCACGAGCCTCGTAATGGCTACCGAGTCGTGAATCGCCGGCAGCACGATGGGAATAGCGCCCGCTTCAAGCAGGCCCGAAAGGTATCCGTCGCTTATGGCAAGACCCGTCCACTCAAAATCGTAGCGCGGCACGACGCCGATGACCGGCGCTTCCGAAACGCTCGAGAACGTCATGGAGCGCTTCTCCATCAGGCGCGGCCATATGCCTGCAAGCGTCATTCGATAGCGCACCATCGAAGCCAAAGGCTCCAGGTATATGCCCTCCCCCTCCTCGAGACTCCCCGACGCAAGCACCATGAGCATATCGGCCCAAAACTCAGCCGAACGCCCATACACCTGAGCACCGTAGCCTTTGCGCATGAGCGCTTCCTTGGCATCACGCACATCGTCTTCGCCCACATCGGCCAAAAGCGATTCCAATACCCCCAGGTTACGGTCGCTATAGAATAGAGCGCGCACCAGCACCACGTACGCCAGCGCATACTCGAGCGGCATAGCATCAGCGGGACGAATCTCGACGAAATTCTTCAAGCGTGCATCGGGCCAGACCATCGACAGCGCGTGTTCTACCTCGGAATCCGTCATCGCGCGGTCGGCATATATATCGTCGAATGTGCGCTCGCCTACGTAGCGCCAGCCCTCATCTGCCGTTTCATCGGGCACGAGGATGGCCTCGCGTGACAAGATGTAGTCGGCATAATCGTCGAACGAGAACGCAGGCGAAAGCGAGCCGGGAATCGTGCCAACGCGATCCTGCTTCATTCCCGCCCAAACCGCCGTGCGCACAAGATCGCACGTACGTTCCGCAGCTTCGAACATTGGCGAGTTGTCGCAGATGAGCGCCAGTACAGGGCTTATGATCTGCGCGATGCGCAGCTTGCGCATCGCATCGGCTTCGTTGCGAAAATCAATAGACACCTGCAGCGACGCAGTGCCGCGCATCATGCATATGCCGCTATATGACTGCTCTCCCAAAAACTTGGTCATGCATTTGTAGCGGTATTTGGGGATGAGCTCCAAATCGCCCGCGCGCGCTGACGGTACATAGCCGAGCATAGGTGTTTCGAGACCGAATTCTTCGAGTATCGGATCGAGTTTATTCCGAAACCCCAGATAAAGCCTCTCAACTTCGAACACCGACTCGCAGGGCCCCAGCGAGACCTCGATCTGGCCTGCCGGCTCGATGGTCACGACCTCACGCGGGCTCGCACATCCGATGATGTCGTCCCCGTCACGCAGTATCGAATCGTACTTTTCGGCCAAGCGGTTCAGCACATCGCGAATCCCACCTGGTTCGGAATACGACACAGGCACACCCGTTCCCGCATGCAGCACGATGTGCTCAAGCTCGAACCCAAGCGTACGCGTATACTTGTCGCCCTTCTCGAAAAAATCGACCAGCCTACGCCGGTTAACATCATGAAATGTGCCTTCAGCTGCCATATGCGTTCTTTCCGCCCCTCGCGAATAACCGCCCATCCGCCATTCAATTCCTAGTAATTTTATAGGTTATCACAAGCTATACCATGCACCTACAAGGTCCTTGTTACGTGAACTCATCTCCATCGCTTGCAGAACACAATACTACAGCTGGCCTCACAGCATTAAAGGGGACAGTCCCTTTTAATGCACATGGCATCATAAACGCTGCTCAATCGGATAAACGCAACCACACGAGGCCGAGACGGCACCCATAAGCGATCGGGACAACACCACCCCAGGAGTTCGGAGCGGTAAGTCAGAGCGACCGAAACGGCGGGCCCCCGAGAGTTCGGGGGCGGTGGGTCTTGAGCGGTCCCGTAGCCACAGTTATGCAGCCCCCTGCAGGCACCCTCACGGGGTGGCGGAATGGGCTAGACAAAACCAAGCGAAACCAAGCGAAAGGCCCTCTAGCGGAACAACGAAGCCCCGGGAGGCCGGGGTGGTGGGTCTTGAGCGATTCTGCAGCCACTTTCCCTGTTATCCACATAGATTAGGCGAAGCCAAGCGAAAGGCCCACCACCCCGAGCTCGCGGGGCGGTGGGACGGATTAGCTAAAGCCAAGCGGCTTACTTTACGCCCAGCATTTCGCGCGCAGCATCAAGGGCGGCATCCAACCCATCGACGTTCTTGCCGCCGGCCTGAGCCATAGCAGGCTTGCCGCCACCACGGCCATCGATGAGGCCCACGATGGCCTTAATGACGGCGCCGGCATTGAAGCCCGCCTTCACGGCTTCATCGGTACCAGCCGCCATAATCATGGGCTTACCTTCGTTGACCGTGCCAACGACGACGGCGCCCGGCTTGCCCATGCGGTCGCGCACGGTATCCCAGTACGAACGCAGGCCCGCTGTATCAAGGTCGTTGCGTCTCGTGACGAGCAGCGGATAGCCCACGTCGACGATGGACTCCTTCATGACGTCGATGATGGTATCGTCCTGGAGCGCGGTCTGGATCTTCTTGGCACGACGCTCCATGTCCTTCAATTGCTGCAGATTGGTTGCCGCGCGATCAGCAACTTCGAGCGGACGGACACGCAGCCCATCAGCGGCACGACGCAGCTCGTCTTCGAACTTGTTCAGATAAGCAAGGGCTTCGTAGCTGGTCACAGCTTCGATACGGCGCACATTAGCGCCGACGGATCCTTCGCTCACAATCTTGACCAAGCCGATTTCCGCCGTGTTGGCAACATGGCAGCCGCCGCACAGCTCGCGCGAGAAATCGCTCGCCTCGACGACGCGCACCTTCTCGCCATACTTCTCGCCAAACAAGGCCGTAACGCCCGAAGCACGCGCCTCGTCGAGCGAGGTCTCGTAGATGTTGAGCGGGATGGCCTTCATGATTTCGTCGTTCGCCAGCTGCTCGATCTGGCGAATCTCGTCACGGGTAACAGCCTGGAAGTGCGTGAAGTCGAAGCGCAGACGGTCAGGGCCGACGTAGGAGCCGGCCTGGTTCACATGCTCTCCCAGCACGGCGCGCAGGGCGGCATGCAGGATATGGGTACCGGTATGGTTGCGGGTGATGCGTGCGCGGCGGTCGGCATCAACCGTGGCCTTGACGCCTTCACCTTCGACGATGCGCCCGCTCTTGACGGTAACGTAATGGCACGTCAAACCCTTTTCGGGAGCACGCGTATCCGTAACCTCGGCCCACGAGTCCGGCGTGGCGATGACGCCGGTGTCACCGACCTCGCCACCCATCTCGGCGTAGAACGGTGTGGTGTCCAGAACGACCTCGCCCGCATCGCCCTCGGCCAAAGACGCGACGCGCTGGCCGTCCTTGATCAGGGCGATAACGCGACCTTTGAACTCGGTGTGATCGTAGCCGACGAAGCGAGTAGCCCCGGTTTCTTTCAGAATCTCGGCCTCGACGCTACCGTACGTGGACCATGCGGCCTCCGCGTCGTCCTTGGTCGCGGCACGCGCACGCTCGCGCTGCTCGGCCATGCAGGCGTCAAACTCGTCCATGTCGACCGAGATGTCCTGCTCTTCGCAGATTTCCTGCGTAACCTCGACCGGGAAACCGTATGTGTCGTGCAGCTTGAACGCAACGTCGCCCGGAAGCGTGCCGCCGGCCTCGATGCCGTCAAGCGCTTCGTCGAGGTACGCCTGGCCCGTACGCAACGTGCGCCCGAAACGTTCCTCCTCGGAAAGGATGACGCTCTCGACCAGTTCGCGGTTGTCGACGATTTCGGGATATACATGGCCCATGAGCTCGATTATCTGAGCATAGAACTCGCGGAGGAACGGCCCTTCGATACCCTGCTTGTGCCCGTGCATGACAGCGCGGCGCAACAGGCGACGCAGCACGTAGCCGCGACCCTCGTTCGACGGGAGGATGCCGTCGGCGATCATGAACGAAACCGAACGGCTATGGTCGGCCATGATGCGCAGACTCAGGTCGATCTTCGCCTGCTCGGGCGAAAGCGCACCGGGAATCATGTTGCCGTCGTATGACTTGCCGGTCAGGCGCTCGCCGACTGCGACGAGGCTGCGCAGGACGTCGGTCTCGTAGTTGGACTGCACGCCCTGCATAATAGCCGCCGTGCGCTCGAGGCCCAGGCCCGTATCGATGTTCTTCGTGGGAAGCGGCGCCAGCGTGCCATCTTCCTGGCCGTCGAACTGGGTGAACACGCAGTTCCAGTACTCGAGGAAGCGGTCGCAATCGCAACCGGGAGCGCAGTCGGCCTTGCCGCAGCCGAATTCCGGGCCCTGG
>CAMPAJ010000023.1 GCA_946631805.1 uncultured Eggerthellaceae bacterium | reverse complement strand
AGATCTGGTTGCGGGAACTGCTGATGACGTCATTGCGCCACCGCTTGCTGCCGCGCCTGCCGCGCGCGGGAACGCGCCGTAGCCGGCCTTGTCCACCGCCTCGGATATGGCGGCGAGCGTTTCCGGCGTGCCGTCGTATTCCGCATCCATCGTGTTCTTCAGCAGGTTGACCACGGCTTTTTCCACGCCAGGCACGCCTAAGGTCGCCTTCTCGACGCGCGCCGAGCACGCCGCGCAGGTCATTCCCGTTATGTCGAAACGCTGGGTCGCCATCAGCGTGCCCCGAACTTCCTGATGAGGTCCATCGCCTCGTCGACCACAGCCTCGTCGCCCTTGCGCACGCGTTCGACCACGCAGGTATGCAGGTGGTTTTCGAGCACGAGCTCGCTCACGCGATGGATGGCCTTCTCCGCCGCAGCCAGCTGCAGCAGCACATCGCCGCAGTAGCGGTTGTCGTCGAGCATCGCCTTCACGCCGCCGAGCTGGCCGATAGCCCGGTTGAGCCTGCGTTGCAGGCTTGCCTGGAACTCCTCGTCGCGCGGCGTGTTCTTGTGCCGGCAATTGCAACCGTCCATTACGCGTACCTCGTTTCACAGTATCGGGAAAGCTCTTCCCGACGTTCTCATCTTTACCCATATACCCCAGGGGGGTATATTGCAGTATAGACATGCACCGCTGTTTACTCAACCAAAACGCACAACCCTTATTGCAATTGTTTCAGCTCAGTCCCCAGTAGCCCTGTTCAGGAGACGGATAGCCTATAGGCCAGCGTGAACAGTAACTTGTAATTCCCTTATAGTTCGCACTGACCCCCGCTCGTACGCCCCGGGAGAACGCGGGAGCAAACGACTCTTTCGCTATAATGGAATAACATCACAGTTGTAGAAGGAGTAGCCATGCCAGCAATCGAGCGCCGTCCCCGCGACTCACGCCTGCGTTACACAAAAGAATGCCTGTACAACGCTTTTTTGGAATTCCTCGCGGAAAAGGCGGTCAACGACATCACCGTCATCGAGATATGCGAGCGAGCCGGCGTATCGCGCAAGACGTTCTACAAGTACTATGCCGATCAGTTTGCCCTCCTCGTAGCCATGCAAGACGAGCTTTTCGAAGAATACCGCGACCTGCTGCGCGACGAGCCGGCCGACGTGTCGGCCATCATGCCCGTGCTCATCCGGTTCGTCGATGAAAACCGCGTACTCGTGAAGGCGGCTTTCGCCAATCGCGGGCCCGGCAACTTTGTCGACAAGGTGCTCGACGACCTGTTCGCGACCTACCGCGAGTCCTGGGAAGCGGCGAACCCGGCCCTGTCGCCCGAAGAAGTTGAATTCCTGTTTCATTTTGCAGTGTCGGGCCTATTCGGCATCGTGCGCCACTGGCTGCTCGATCAGCCAGGCATGCCGGTCGACAGCATCATTGCGCACGCAGTCGCCCTCATGCACATCGCCGACCCGCATCGCTGTGCCGCTTATCCCGCATAAGGCGCATGCCAGCTGAGCCCGCACTCTTCTGCATGCGAAAAACGGGTTTGCCAGCACGTTTACCAGGTGAAACAACCCAGGAAAGCCTCATCCCGCCTTACGCAAGGCACTGCTGGCCGAAACCCGAGCCCCTTTGCGTGCAAGAAGCGGACTTGCCCACATATTTCCCAGGTTAAACATGTGGGCGGAGCCCGCTCCAACTCTGAAAATCGCACAATAACGGATAGTCGCTAAAACCACCTGTGCAGCCACCCTGCCATTACGCTTGCGCAAGGCGTTTCGCGACGAAGTTGTACAAGCCGCTGATGACGAAGCAGATGACGCCACCGGCGACGAGCGCCAGCACGCGCACAAGCGGATCGAGCCCCACCAAGTCGAACAACGCCAACTTGCCAACGCAGAGGAGCACCAACACGAGGCCGTAGAGCCGCAGACCGCCCACGCGCAGCGCAAATCCTCCGATGATGCAGACCAGGGCGAATGCCATGCAGCAGAGACTCCACTGGTAGCCTTCCCCCGCCAGCGGCGTGCAGTGGTACAGGTACGACATGAGCAAACAGGTGCACGCCGCGGCGAATGACACTATCCCGGCCGAATCAGGCTTCATCGAGAACACGATCGCACCTGCCGCCACACCCAAGCCGATGACGTATACCGCGCCCATCACAGCTGCCGACAGCGCATCGAGCTGGACGGCGAACTTGCTGAAGCCTGATATCACGAAGAAGCAGGCATCGAGGCCGAGAAAGGCAAGGCAGCCACCGCGGAACGCCGTTGTCCGCGTGCCCCTCCAAAGCGCGAACGCACATAGGGCCGCTACCCACATCCAGGAAAGGGACGGCGCATCAATCGCGTGATCAAAGGCGGGTACCAGGTATGACAGAGCACACGCGGATCCAACGAGCAAGGTCCACAAAGCAGGGTTTGCCAGGCGGAAGGCATCCTCTTCGCGAATCGCGCCGACGAATACCGCCGAAAGCAGACGAGCGCCGCCCTCGCCTGCACGACCCCGCGCGCAATAGACGATCGCGGCCATCATAAGGGCCAAGACCGCTACCATGGCGCCAGTCGCGAGGACGATCGAGCAGAGGTACCCCGTCTCGAACGTATGCGGATTGCCAAACACGCCCGCCCGCACACACCGTTCCACCACGTTGTATACGTCGAGCCGCGTGGCCAAAACCGCGAGCACAGCCGCCGCGACCATCTGCAGACGCGGCTTCACCGGGAACGCAGCAGGCTTCGCTTGCAGCCCGTCACCAGGCACATCGTCGTCACAGAGGCCCTGGTCATGAGCGGAAACCAGAGCGTGCCACTCCCGGCCAATCGACACGACAAGCAGCACGCACAGTATTGCAGCCGCTACAAATTGGACGGCAAACGACACGCACACCCAAGCCAGCGAATAGCTTTGAGCCCACATCGCGAGATCGACCCCGAAGTGGTTCCACAGGCACAAGCTCGCCGCCACGCCCAGGCAAAGCGCCAAGAACAAGCTCGTGCGGTACAGCTTACGGCAAAACAGCAGATTCCCGCCCACGACCACCGTGCTTGCAGCCACCTGGTAGCCCACCACGAGCGCGAGCTTGCCGCCTTCGAGGCTCGAGCCGTACCCCAAGCATACCGAACACGCCAGCCCAAGTTGCAACACGATGGCGATGAGCAGCGAGTCGGTCTTTCGCATGAGCGCTAAGCACGCGGCCATCCACGCCAAGATGAGACCATATGCCGGAATCTCCCCTATGAGCCCAAAATACACATGCGTCGCTATCACCGATATGAACAGGGACCCCATGCCGCACCCCATGAGCGCCAACGTGAAGTTGTTGCGCCTAAGCATGGCAAGCAGGCTACCCGTTACAGCGAGCATGCCCGAAACTGCGAACATGAGAGCGACTTTCAGCGTATCGGGAAGCTGCGGAATAACGTTAGCCCCAAACAACGCGAGGCCCGCGAACACAAGAACGGAAGCCACGATGCCGATCGCGCTGCGGCCAAGGAGCTCTTCCAGGTTGCGCTCGCTTTCGGGGGGTAGCGCCGACTCGCCCTGCAAGCCTACCCCAGGCGGGGTTGTAGCAGATGAGCCAAGCGCCTCGCCCCATGCATCGCCGTCAGTTCGAGCAAGCGAGGCAACCTGGGTGCTGGAATCGGACCACGCAGATGCGGCGGGCATGGCGGCTTGGGCGCCGGCGTCTGGCCAAGTGTCCACAATGGGCATGGCGGCCTGGGCGCTGTCAATTGGAGCTGGTGGGAGACGGGCGGCAGAATCCAGAGCGTTCGCAGCCCCGCGCTGAGGCGGCTCGGGCATGACATGAGAGTTCGTGCGCTTCATAATTCCCTCCTTGTTACGTTAGTAACATTTGTCTCTATTATAGAGACAAATGTTACCTTTTGCAAGTATTAGGAAGTAATTAGGTCAGATACGTTCCTCGAATTGAGGACATTTCCGTTTCGAGGGCAAGCGCTGGTTCGCGCGCAGGCCATTACCTTGCGCATATTCCGTTCAGCCAGATTTCAGGAAAGCGTGGGATAGTCGCATTGCTGGATGGGTGCACATATCAATGTATCGGAACAAGGGGAATGCCATGAAAGTGACCTGCGAGTACTGCGGTTCGTACGTCGAAGCAGACGAGAACATGAAATGCCCGCTCTGCAACGGGGCCCTGGGGTCAGCCGTCCAAGCGGAGCAAGCGCGCGCCGAGGAGCAGGAAGAAGAGGTTCGGCAGCGCGAAGCCGAAGAAAAAGCCCAGGAGGCCAAAGAAGGGCATGTCAGCGAAATCATAACCGGCATCGCAAGCGTCGCGACGGCAATCGCTTCCGGGGTAGCGCGCTCGAACACCGGCAACAAGCCCCAGGAACCGCATGTCGGCAACGACTTGCCCCCAATGCCTCACGGCGACGGCAATCGCCCACCCGAGCACCACGATGGACCGCACATGCCTGCACATGCTGTGCGATTGCTTCGAGCACGGCTGGCTCGTCGCCGAGATGAACTCGCCGCTCATGGCAAAGCATTCCGACAAGCACGACGCCATCAAGAACACGAACGCCTCCTTCAAATGGGGTACGAAATCGGGCGCCGAGTTCGTGGAGCTCGAACCGCGCCTCACGCTCGTTTCGGAGCGCAGCTACAACGAGGAGATGCGCAAACACACCCTGCGCGGGCGCCTGTTCGCCGCCACCATCGGGCGTAATCTAAACAACCGACTAGCCCTGTTCGCGTGGTAAACGACAAGACACTCGGGTTCAACTGAATCAATTGGCTGTCAGAAAGGTACCAACTGTAACAACATGGCGGTTGTTATCACCTCCAAACAGCCATTGTTACCTCTGAACGGCAATTCTCAGGTTAAAATTTGATTGGCGCCTTTAATCGCGTTTCAGGTAGTACTTGGATTATGGCAACGAACGAGGCGAGCGAGCTTGTGCGGGGAGGTCCAAGGGCATGGGTGAAACAGTGGTTAGGAATCGCGCAGGTCGTCTAGCGCGCATGGCGATTCTTCTATGCGTCTTGTCATTCATGGCGGTTTTGTTGTCGTTCATAGCGGCTTTGCCGCCTTGCACAGCTTATGCCGATGACGACGCCAAGGTCGTTCGCGTAGGGTATTACGAAAACGAGGTGTTCCAGGAAGGGGCTCAGGAGGGCGCCGTCAAGACCGGTTACGCCTACGAGTACTACCGCAAGCTTTCCGAATACACGGGCTGGAAGTACGAATACGTATACGATGGGTTCGGAGAGCTTTACCAGATGCTCTTGGACGGGGATATCGACGTGCTTGCCGGCCTCGCGTGGCGTGATGAGCGCGCTACGCTGATCGGGTATCCGGACGCTATCATGGGCTCAGAATCATACTACCTCGTCAAACACGATACGGACGAGAACGTCACCGCCGAGCCGAAAACCCTGAAGGGCCGCAAGATAGGCGTCCTCGACAGCGCCATGGTCAGCGTTTTGAACCAGTACCTTGAAGATCACGACGTGAAGGCGCAGGTCGTGACGTATTCCAACAACACGCAGATGCTCGAGGACTTCGATTCCAAGAAACTGGACGTCTTCGTCGCGGAAAGCCTCGGCGCGTACGGGAGGGGCCACGCGGAAGTGCTGACCTCGTTCGGCTCGTCGGATTATTACCTGTGCGTCAACGTCAACCGCCCCGACCTTCTCGCAGAGCTCAATTCCGCGCAGGCCATGCTAGCCGCCGAAGAACCCAACTACCTGAATTCCCTGAATGCCAAATACTATTCCAGCAGCGTCACGGCGCAGGCGTTTTCGCAGGCAGAGCGCGCATGGGTGAACGCCCATACCGAGCTCCACGTCGGTTACCTGGAAAACTACCTCCCGTACAGCGACACGGATGAAAACGGAAATGCGACTGGGGTCATCAAAGACATCATCCCGAGCATCCTGAACGCTCTTGGCGTTTCCAACATGCAGGTCACGTTCATCGGCTACAAGAGCTACGACGACATGGTCGCCGCCATGAGCACAGGCGAAATCGATGTCGCCTTCCCCGTAGGCGGTGGCCTGTACTATTCCGAGGAAAACGGAATCTACCAATCGAACGCCGTCGTATCATCCCCAACTGCAATAATCTATCGGGGCGAATTCTCCGAGTCGACCACGGAGCGCTTTGCCGTAAACGAGAACAACCGCATGCAGTATTACTACGTGCGAACGAACTATCCGGATGCCGAGATCGTTTTCTTCCCATCTATCGACGAATGCCTTGGCGCGGTGCTTTCGGGCAACGTCGGGTGCACGACGCTGAACGGCCTCCGCGCAAACGACATGTTGAGAAACAGGAAATACGAAAGCCTCTCGCTCGTCCAATCAAGCTATACCGACGAGCGCTGCTTCGGCGTGGAAATCGGCAACGAAGGGCTGTTGAAGCTGCTGAACCGCGGAATCAACGTGCTGGGCAGCGATTACGCGCAAAACATATCGTACCGCTACACGGAGGGGCTGTTCTCGTACGACTTCGTGGACGTCCTTCGCGACAACATGGCGCTCTTCGTGAGCATTATCATCGGCATTGCAGCCGCCATCATCCTGCTCCTCGTACGGGATGCAAGGCGGTCGAAGCGGGAGGTCCAGAACAAGGAAATCGCTCGGGTAGAACTGGAGAAAGCCAACGCGGATCTTGCAGAAAGCCAGCGGACCAAGCAACAGGAGCTCGAGAACCGCATCGCGTTGCAAGACGAGCTGATTGAGCAGCAAAAACGGCGCGACCAGCAGGACAAGATGATCACGGCGCTCGCTTCGGATTATCGGTGCGTCTACCATGTTGACCTGGATGCCGACGATGCCGTGTGCTACAGGGCAGACCCAACCGATCCCGACCAGACGCCGGAAGGGGTCCATTTCCCCTATTACGAGCGCTTTTCCTGGTATGCGAACCATTCCGTCACGGAGCGCTATAGGGAGGGTTTCCTAGAGTTCATCGACCCAGACCGCGTGCGCGAAGCCCTGATGAACGAGCCCATCATCGCATATCGCTACCTGGCAAAACGCAATGGCCGCGAGTACTACGAGATGATCCGGATGGCCGGCGTGCGCCACGTGGAGGACCGCGAGGACCATATCGTGCACGCGGTTGGCCTCGGCCTTACGGTCATCGACGCCGAAATGCGCGAGACAATGGCCAAGAACCAGGCGCTCGGCGAAGCGCTTGCCGCTGCCGAAGAAGCCAACAAGGCCAAGACGGCTTTCCTGTCGAACATGAGCCACGAGATCCGCACGCCTATGAACGCGATCATCGGACTGGACAGCCTGGCGCTGCGCAGCGATTCGCTTTCGAGCGAAACGAGGGAATACCTGGAGAAAATAGGCGGAAGCGCCCGGCATCTCCTGGGGCTGATCAACGATATCCTGGACATGAGCCGAATCGAATCCGGGCGACTCACGATCCGCAAAGAGGAGTTTTCCTTCAGCGCCATGCTGGAGCAACTGAACACCATGGTCATGTCCCAGTGCAGCGAAAAGGGGCTTGACTACGAGTGCACGGTGATCGGCGGCGTCGGCGACTATTACATCGGCGACGACACCAAGCTCAAACAGGTGCTCATCAACATACTTTCGAACGCAATCAAGTTCACGGACGCGCCAGGCAGCGTGACGCTCACCGTTGAGCGCACAGCCGTATACGGTGACCATTCAACTTTGAAATTCTGCATAAAGGACACCGGAATCGGCATCGACCAGACGTTCCTGCCGAAGCTGTTCGACGCGTTCACACAAGAGGATAGCAGCCGGAACAACAAGTACGGCAGCACCGGCCTCGGAATGGCGATCACGAAGAGCATCGTAGAGCTGATGAACGGCACGATCGCCGTCGAATCGGAAAAAGGCGTCGGGACGGAGTTTTCCGTCGTCGTCACGTTGACCAACAGCCAGCACCAGGGGCTTTCCGTGAGCTATATCGACCCGCACGACATGCGGATTCTGGTCGTGGACGACGAGGAAATCGCGGCGGAGCATGCGCGGATCGTGCTGGACGAGGTCGGCATCAAGGCCGACACGTGCTACGACGGGCAAACGGCGCTGCAGATGCTGGAAGTGCAGCACGCCAAGCACGAACCGTACAACCTCGTGCTTCTTGACTGGAAAATGCCGGAAATGGACGGCCTCGAAGTAGCTCGGGAAATACGACGACGCTATAAGAAAGAGACGACGGTAATCATCCTGACATCGTTCAACTGGGACGACATCATCGACGAGGCACTGCATGCCGGCGTTGACAGCTTCCTGGCGAAGCCCCTGTTCGCGTCAAACGTGATAGACGAATTCGAGCGAATCGCCCAAAAGAACAACATGAGCCTGTTCAAGGAAAAGAAGCGCGCCGAACTGAAGGGCCGACACATCCTCATGGCGGAAGACGTAATGATCAACGCCGAAATCATAAAGCAGATCATCCTGATGCGCGAAGCCGAGATCGATCATGCGGAAAACGGGCGAATTGCGGTGGAGATGTTCGAGAAGAGCCCGATCAATTACTACGACGCCATCCTCATGGATGTCCGCATGCCGGAAATGGACGGCTTGGAAGCGGCGGCGGCCATTCGGGCGCTCGGCAGGCCCGACGCCGCGACCATCCCCATCATCGCGTTGACCGCCAACGCCTTCGACGAGGACGTGCAGCGCTCGTTGCAGGTCGGCATGAACGCCCATCTTTCCAAACCGGTCGAACCCGAGCATCTTTACCAAACGCTCGGTGAGCTAATCTGGGAGGCCAGTCAATAAGACACGGGTACCAGGCACTGAGAGCCATCGGCCGGCACAGCCGGCTCCCCGCGTTCTTCGAGCGCCTTGAGCGCGGCGCGCGCCGCGAAACCCGCAACACCGGTTACGGCTGCACTCGCGCACGTCATCGTCGGGAATGCTCGCCAGCCTGCGCTGGAACGAGCGGCGGACGAACGAGACGTGGTCGTCTATCAGAAGATCCGAGACCTTGCCGGGAAGACCTGCGAGGAGCATGGCAACATCGCGTTTCTCGGTAACGAAGAGCTGGTAAAACGATATGAACTCGATGAGCTCCGCGCAGGTGGGGTCGACCTCGTCTAGGGTGAACAGGACGCCCACCCCCTGGTCGTTGAGCTCTTCGACGGCTTGCTGAAAGCGGAAGCCGAGGGACCCAGCATCGGGCAAACGGACCTGGATGCAATCTAAACAACCGACTGTCCCCGTTCGCGTGGTAAACGACAAAATGGAGCATCTAGACCTGGCGCCGATGTTCCAGGGCCAGTAATCCTTTTCGCGCTACAATGCTCGCGTTGCTAATTGCGCTCTGCCGACTGCAGCTTCCCGAAAGGATTACGCCCATGGTTCGCGAATTCGAGCCGACTGCGCTTGACGTACAAATGAGCTTCGAGCCGCCACAGGCGGACGATCGCGTGTTGCTGTTCGTCGACGACTGCGAAGGAGCTGCGGGCGCCACGCGCGGCGATGCGTACCTAGCGCGCATGGACGAACAGGGCACACGCGAGTTCCCGCGCTACGCCGACCTGCCGGCAGACGCATCGGTCATCCATGCGTTTAACGTCGGCGATCAGCGCTTTTTGCTGGCCATAGGCGACGTTGCGGCGCCGGCGGAGTTCGAGCCTATCAGCATCCGCTCCCTCATCGCAACGTATCCCGATAGCGTTGACTTGGCCGTCCTCGCAGGCTACCACCTTCATTGCTGGTACAGGGACAACCGATTCTGCGGACGATGCGGCGCCGTGTTCGCGCCAGCAATAGACGAGCGCGCGCTCACATGCGCGCAATGCGGAAACATAACCTATCCGCGCATCTCGCCGGCGATCATCGTCGCCGTCACCGATGGCGAGCGCGTCCTCATGACGCGCTACGCACAGGGGCCCTACCGCCAGCGTGCACTCGTCGCCGGCTTCGTGGAAGTCGGGGAAACCGCCGAACACGCCGTTGCCCGCGAGGTGCGCGAAGAATGCGGTATCGGCGTCAAGAACGTGCGCTATTACGGCAGCCAGCCCTGAGGACTTTCGGGCGCGCTCATGCTCGGCTACTTCGCCGAGCTCGACGGCGATCCCGCAACGTCGCTCGACGACGGCGAGCTTTCGTGGGCAGGATGGGTCGACCGCACCGACATCGAGGAATCCGACGACTACGCCCTCGGCCGCCAAATGGTCGAAGCTTTCCGCGACGGAAGATGGTAGCTCCCATCTCGTTTATTCCCGCTTGGCAGAGCTGTGGGGTCAAGGTGGCGTCCGAACGAAACTCGAGGATACGATCACGTGTCCCAAATGCGGGTTCACGGGTAGTTTTTCCGTCCACATAGGCTAATCTCGCGTTGTTTTGCGCGATGCTGTCGCCCAAACGGCTGCCTCGAGCGGGCGCAGCCTACCCGGCTCCGCATCCCCGAGGCTGCCCGCTGCGAGCTCGAGCCCTTCGACGAGCGCAACGTCGAAGCCAACCTCTTGCTCGGACCAGTTGGCAAGCACGACCGTGCGCGCATCGCCGAGCACGCGCTGGAAGGCAAAGACCTCGAGCGAATCGGCCATGAGCTCTTCCCATGCGCCCGCGAGCAGCTCTTCGCGCGACGCGCGCAGCTCGGCCAATCGCCGATACCACAGCAGAACGGAATCCGAATCGGCCTCTTGCAGCTCGACGTTCTGCTGAGCAAAGTCATCGTGAACGGGCAACCAAGGCGTACCGTCCGTGAAACCCGCATTGGCAGTCGCGTCCCACTGCATGGGCGTGCGCGCGTTGTCGCGGCTGTAACGCTGGACGCAAGCCAACGCCTCGGCTTTCGAAAGCCCGTTCGCAAGCGCTTCTTCGTATTGGTTATGGCTCGACCCGTCGTCGTAGTCGTCGATGGAATCCCACGCCACGTTGGCGTACCCCAGTTCTTCGCCCTGGTAAACGAACGGCGTCCCGCGCATGGTCAAGAGCACGGTCGCAAGCACCTTGGCCGCAGCCTTCTGGTCCACGCCCGCCGGGAAGAAGTTCGACACGCTTCGAGGTTGATCGTGGTTCTCCCAGAACATGGGATACCAACCGTCTTCGGCGGTATTGTCCTGGCTCGCCTTGATGGCGGCCTTTACCTCGGAAAGCTCCCAATCTTTCTTCACATACCACTTCTCGCTTGCATCCATGGGTACATGCACGACGCTGAACTCGAAGATCATGTCGAAAACGCCATCTGAGCCCACCCAGGCGCCAAGCTCGTCAGCGGGCACGCCGTTGGCCTCGCCCACGCAGAAGATATCGTGGCCCTCGAGCACCTCGCGCTTGAACTCGTGCAGGAAATCGAGGATGCCTTCGGTATTGGCCGTGGCATCATGGATGGGTGACAGGCCCTGCACGTCAGTCTTGCTGCCATCGGGCAAATCGGCGGGCTTCTTGATGTACGTCACGGCGTCGACGCGGAAGCCGCCCACGCCCTTGCTTACCCAGAAGTTGGCAACATCGAAAAGCGCCACACGCACGTCGGGGTTTTCCCAGTTGAGGTCAGGTTGATACGAACCGAACGTGTGCAGGTACCACTGCTCGCGCACGCCGTCCCACGTCCAGGCGCTCCCCCCGAAAATCGACCCCCAGTTGTTCGGAGGCGTGCCGCCTTCTTCGGGAGAACCGGGCGTCTTGCCGTCGCGCCATATATACCAATCGGCTTTGGCGTTGTCGCGAGAGCTGCGCGACTCGACGAACCAGGCATTTTCCTCGGACGTGTGGTTGAACACGAGGTCCATGACGATCTTGATGCCGCGGGCATCCGCCTCGGCGATGAGTTCGTCCATGTCGTCCATGGTGCCGAACTGCGACCAAATGGCCTTGTAATCTGCCACATCGTAGCCGTTGTCCTTCTGCGGGGAATCGTACACAGGGGTAAGCCACAGCGCGCCCACGCCGAGCGATGCCAGGTAATCAAGACGCGAGGTAATGCCCCGTAGCGTGCCCATGCCCGATGCGCCCGTATCCTGGAAACTCTTGGGGTAACACTCGTAGGCGATGGTTTTCTGCCACCAGGAAAGGGCGTCTGAGCCAGTGGCAGCGCTCAGCTCGTTCGACTGGCTTTGAGATTGCGCTGTCGTACTGCCCGCGCAGCCGGACAGCCCCAGAACGGCAATTCCGGCAGCCGTCCACGCTGCCACTTTCACGAACGCACGCCTCGAAACGTCCGTTGCTTCGCCAGCATGCTCAACGCGATTGCCTTGTGTCATCGCATAACCTCCAATTTCAAACAGCTCAAAACCCATCATCGGCGAGCGTGATCGTCACTTGACCTAATAAGTTTTCTTACTATATCGTGAAAGCGAACGATTGCGCATCATAATAGGAAAGAGGGTATGGCATGGCTGCCACGAACGAAGAGCTCATGGGCAAATTCATACGCACAGGCATGATCATGCGCCACATCGACGGCGGCGGGCCGAGGCCCGGAGCGCATCGGCGTGAATCTCAGGACGAACGCCATGAACGCAGGCCGCCTGCCGAAAGCGGAAACGAAGGACGCGGGCCACATGGCGGCGGGGGATGCGGCCGCAACCATGACCGCAAAGGCGAACAACGCCGTGGCCAGGCACGCGTGCTCACCATGATCTCGATG
>CAMPAJ010000022.1 GCA_946631805.1 uncultured Eggerthellaceae bacterium | reverse complement strand
GGCCGAAAGCTCCATGCCCGCCCTGAACTCGAGCGGCTTGGGCACGAGCGCGCTCACGGGCGGCAGCGTGCGCAGCAACGCCCGCGCCGACGCGACCACGATCACCGGCAAGTCGCTCGCGAGCGCGTCGGCCGCCTCGAGCCTTCGGGCAACTGTACGCGGATCGGGCGTTTTAGCATCCCAGGGCAAGTCTGCGCGCTCGGGAAAGAGCAGCACGCGCTCGTCGCCCACGTAGGCGGCCACGTTGCGCGAGAACGTGAACGCCGCCTCTTCACCCGCGACGATAACGAGCGTCGATTGCGGGGCGTGCGCGAAACGCGCCGCCACCATGAACGGGCGGGCCGAAGACGCCACGCCGAGCGTCGCGTCTTCCCCTGTATCGAGTTTTCCCCAGAACGTTTGAAGAGCGCCCGAATGCTCGAGCGCGTATGTTAAAGAATCGATAAGCATGCCGAACAGTTTAGCGGATAAATGCGCATCCTCGCCCCTGGGGTCAGAATGCACATTTGGGCGCTAGCGCTGCAGCTCCGGCGTCTTGGAGGCGACGATGATGCCCTCGGCAATGCTGGCGGCTACCGTATCGCGGCGTCCCAGGTACTTGTGCAGGCTGTAGTAGTTGTCGATGAACGCCACTTCCATGAGTACGGACGGCACCCTCCCGTTGACGACGGTGATGTCGCCGCGGTGCGACGTGCCGCCATCGCTCAACCCGGTGCTCGAGACGAGCCTGGGGTGAATGATGGAATTGAACGTGCGCGACGCCGTCGAAGCGCCCGAGCCGATCATCGTCGACGTGCTGGTGCCCCCGTCGGCGTCGAAATGCACCGAGAGCACGACGTCGCACTTGAGCGAGCGCGCCTTGGCGTTGCGCTGCCAGAACGGCACGCTGTACTCAACGCCGCTGAACACGCGTACATCGGATCCTTCGAGGTTGGCGGCAATGCGCTCTACCAGGTCCTTCGTGAGGTCGGCTTCGTCGCGCCCGTTGCCTTCGGCGCCTGGGTCGTACACGCCCCAGCCCGACGCGTTGCGGCCGTGCCCCGCGTCCAGGAACACCGTGAAGCTATACGTCGGCACGAGCACGAAACGCTGCTCCTTGGCGGGAAGCTTCGACTTCGTCGTGGACTTGGCCCGCAACGCGAGCTTGCCGGACTTGGCGTCCACGAACTTGCCCGTCGACGCGGACTTTATGGTGAACGTCGCCGTGTTCAGGTTCAGCGCCAGCTTCCACTTGCGCGCCTTGCCCTTCGAGCTTTTCACCTGCTTGATGGCACTCTTGGAAGCGCTGGCGTACAGGCACGACTGCACGCACTGCATGCGCCAGCTCGAACCCGTTTTCTCCATGCGGAACTTCTGCGCCTTGCTCGAAGACGAGCGTTTGTCTAGGACGATCTTCGCGTTCTTTTTCGTGGAAGCGTCCTTCACGGCGAGGGCCTTCTTCGACGCCGAGGCGCTGCGCACGAAATACGAGTGTCCGTCCTCGATAGGCTCCACCTTGCGCAGCTTCAGGAGCTGGGCCTTCTTGCCGGTGTACTTCTTGAGCGTCGCGGTGTAATTGCCGTTTTTATCGGTGCCGAACGCGAGCGCGAGCTTGGGATTCTTGGCCGATTTGAACACGATGGAGCCCGAAGATTTCACCAGCTCCCACTTCTGAGCAAGCGATGCGGAAGTCTTGGCCTGCTTGACCTTGGCGCCCTTCTTCACGCTGCCCGAAACCGTCAAGTACAGGCGCGAGCCCAAATTGCGAATCGTGTAGTAGCCCGTGTTCTTGTCTTGGAGGACGATCCATTTTTGCGCCCAATCCGAAAGGTTGCGTTGCGCCGGGGTCACTTTTGCGCCCGCCTTGGTCGAGCCGTCCTTGACGGCGAGCGAAGCGCTCGACTGCGACACGACGCGCAGATTGTACAGCCCGTCTTTCACGACGGCCATCTTCGCGATGCGCGCCTTCTTTTCCTCGGCGGCTTTTCGAGCCTCCTCGGCCTTCTTCGCCGCGGCAGCTTCCGCAGCCTTCTCGGCCTCGGTCTTCTCGTCGGTGGCTCCCGACCCCGAGCCTGCCTCGGTAGCGCCCGCCGTCAAGCCTTCACCCGATTCGCCTGTGGCAAACGCCGATGTTGGAGCAACCATCGCCGTCGCAAGAACAACAAGAAATGCCGCCACGAAAGCCCAAATCGCCCACGAAAGCCCAAATCGCTCGCAAGAACCGCCCATCCGACCCACCGCCTACCAAATAGCCATCTCAAATCGTGTGCCCTATTGTACCGTGAGATGCCAGCATTTTACACAGCGCAACCGCACGAGCCCGTTCTGGGAAAAGGGCTTGGATGCCTTCTCGGGATCACGTCACTCCTCGGCAATGGCAGCCAATACGCGCTCTAAAGCGTCGTGTCGCGCGTGCTCAACTTCCTTAGCAAAACGCAAAGGCATCACCAGCAATTGGTCAGAAAACCGTTCCAATGCAACGCGTTTTGTCCCCAAAATGACAATATTATCCGTATTAAGCGGAAGCAATCCTGCAGGGCGATTCCAAATAGACCATATTCGCCACTACGAGAACCGCAAAAGAAGACGCGCTCACAATTCACACAGCAACGCCATGGAGCAAAATCAGACATCGCGATGTGCACTCTAGATGCGAAAATCGCACTTCTGCACGCATTTCTACACAACTCCACCACAACATAAGCAGCTAACTCCGATGCATTACTCCGTAAACCAATATGCTCAGCCAAATCAACTAGCACAATCGTGCTGAAACAAGCATATTATTGCCCCTTTTGCTCTAAGGGCAATATTGTCCTATTTTTTCGCATTTAAAGGCCTGCACATCCAAGATGCTCCTGTCTACACTTGACCCATGGCAACCACGAAAAGGAATAGCCGCCAAAGTGCGATTCCTTGTGCAGTGCACCACAGGGACGTCCCCAACTCTTGCGGCTATCGAAAACCAGGTCGCCGCATTCATCTACTAGGAAGCTGAAAGGAGATCGAAGATGCCGCAGAAGCGAGTATTCGAAAAGCTTGCCATCGACAATCTGGATGAGTTCGTATTCGGTTCATGCCCCAATCCCGTAACAACAAAGAAGGGCTTGGTCATCGGTGGCGGAGACGTTCTGCCCGAGCTTAACTTCACGCTCCCCACGATGGAAGTCAACGAAGACACCATCGACAAGGCCTACACCATCTATCGCAACATCGCCCACGACTCGCTCGAGCGCGCTGCGCAGCTCGAAATTGCCGGCGCTCAGCTCGAATACGAAACGACCGTTGAATTCACCCTCAACCCCGAGTGGGGCATCAAGGTTAACCAGATCTTGCTCGAGGAGATGGAAAACGCCGAAAGCGCCTACGGACTCAAGTCGTCACTGCGCATGACGGTCAACGATAACCGCGAATTCGTGCGTCCTCCCCAGATGCGTTCGGGCGAGAACTGGGATAAGATGCAGCACCTCATCGAGCAGTCTGCAAAAGACGGCGCCGACTTCATCTCCATCGAGTCCACGGGCGGCAAGGAAGTAAGCGACGACGCCATCATCCGCGGCGACCTTGAGAAGCTCGTGTTTGCCGTGGGCGTCATGGGCGCCCGCGACATGGAATTCCTCTGGGATCGCATCGTCGAGCTCTGCGACGCCAACGGCGCTCTACCAGCGGGCGACTCGTCGTGCGGCTTCGCCAACACCGCCATGGTGCTCGCCGAAAAGGGTTTCGTGTCGCGCCTGTTCGCAGCAGTTGCCCGCGTCGCCTTGGTTCCACGCGCCCTGGTCGCGTTCGAGCGCGGCGCAGTCGGCCCCTCAAAGGACTGCGAATACGCAGGCCCCTACCTTAAGGCGATTACCGGCTCGCCCATCGCCATGGAGGGCCGCACATGTGCAGGCGCTCACCTCAGCCGCGTTGGCAACATCGCAGGCGCCGTGCCCGATCTGTGGTCCAACGAGTCAATCCAATACATCCGCTTGCTTTCCGATATGGCCCCGACCGTCCATATGGAACAGCTCATCTACGACTGCCGCCTGTACAACACGCGCAAGGAGCTAGCAGACAAACTGGCCTTCCGCGACCTCCTCGTGGATTCGGACTGCTACCTGGATCCGCAAGCGTGGGTCCTGCGCCCCGACGTCGTGCTGCGCATCTCCGAGCGGATCCTCGCAGAAACCGAGCCGCTCAAGCGCACCAAGATTGCCTGCCAGGCTGCGATCGACGAGCTCCAGCGCGCCATCGACGAGGGCAACCTGAAATCCGACAAGCGCGACGCAAAGTGGCTCAAGCGCATGAACAAATCACTCGCCGGTATCCCCGACGATCCCGAGGAGTTCTGGAACCAGATCAAGCCGAAGCTCGACCTGGACACCTTCCGCCCTGGCGACTACCTGCTCGGCTAGACAATCACCGACCTGTAAATCAGCAAACAGATTCGAATAAGGAGATAGAAGAATGGCTATTTTGGACGAAATCAAAGAAGCGGTTGTAGACGGCGAAACCGATGAGATCGAAGAACTGGTTCAACAGGCGATCGACGAGGGTATCGACCCGCAGGTCATCATCAACGACGGCCTCATCGGCGGTATGGACATCGTTGCCCCCCTGTTCCGCGACGGCGAGATGTTCGTTCCCGAGGTCATGGAAGCCGCAGACTGCATGAAGCTTGGCACGGAACTGCTGAAGCCGCTGCTCGGCGAAGAAGGCATGGAAACGAAGGGCACGGTCGTTATCGGCACCATCGACGGCGACCTGCACGACATTGGCAAGAACCTGGTCGTGCTCATGCTCGAGTCCAATGGCTACGAGGTTGTTGACCTGGGAATCGACGTGCCGGTCGAAGACTTCGCCGCCGCCATCAAGGAGCACAAACCCGCTATCGTCGGCCTGTCCTCGATGCTGACCACCACGATGATGCAGATGGACACCACCATCAAATACCTCGTTGACGAGGGCCTTCGCGACCAGGTGAAGATAATCGTCGGCGGGGCGCCCATCACCCAGGAATTCGCCGACGAGATCAGCGCCGACGGCTTTTCCAAAGACGCCTCTGCCTGCGTCGAACTGTGCGACTCCATCATGGCAGCCGCATAAGTCGCATCAGGTTCTGGTAAAAGCGGCGCCCGCTTGCCGACATCCCTTAGGGCGCCGCTTCTCTTTCACACGAAGTACCCTAGGAGGCTAAAAGATGCTCACAATCGTAGGCGAGCTCATCAATACGAGCCGCAAAGAGGTGAATGAAGCGGTCGATGCGCGTGACGAGTCGGTAATCCGGAATCTCGCGCGCAAACAGGCGG
The DNA here is from genome assembly GCA_946631805.1 of uncultured Eggerthellaceae bacterium. The sequence continues at coordinate 7,362 of CAMPAJ010000022.1, read as the reverse complement.
AAGCCGATGCCACGTTCATCGACGTGAATTGCGGAAGCCGCGTTCACGACGAGCTGGAAGTCATGGAGTGGCTCGTCAACATCGTCCAGGACGAAGTCGACACGCCCATCTGCTTCGACTCGCCGAACCACGAAGCCCTCAGGCGCGGACTCGAAGTGTACAAGGGCACCGAATCGATGATCAACTCCATTTCGGGCGAAGACGGGCGCTACGAGACCATCGCGCCACTCGTGAAGGAATACAACACCAAGGTCGTGCTTCTGTGCATGGACTCGACCGGAATGCCCGAGACGGCCGACGACCGCATGAAGGTGGTCGACAACCTGTACGCCCGCCTGAAGGCCGACGGCATCGAAGACGACCGCATGTTCTTTGACGCCCTCGTGAAGCCAGTCAGCTCCATCACCGACGCCGGCCTCGAGGTGCTCAACACCAACAGGCGCATCAAGGAAAGCTATCCCGAGACACATCAGATCCTGGGCCTTTCGAACATCTCGTACGGCCTGCCCAAGCGCGCGCGCCTCAACCGCGTCTTCACCGTCATGACCATGACGGCGGGCGTCGACGGCTACATCATCGACCCCACGAACCGCGAGACGATGGCAGACGTCATTACGGCCACAACACTGCTCGGCCAGGACAAGTATTGCAAGACCTACATCAAGTCGAACAGAAAGGGCTTCTTCGATTTCGACTAAACCGATATCAAGGGAAGGGACTGAACAGCCCCTTCCCTCTAACTGCTAGAAATCGACAACCAATGGACGTTTCCCGCCTCGCTCGTGTTCCGTGCAAGCGAGGCAGGCATGTTTGCACGGGGGATCGCATGAATATCTCTTTTCCTTATCTGGATACGAGCATCGAGGTAAACCAGGGAGCCACTGTCGCCGATGCATGCGTCGCCGCGGGAATTCCTTTGAACCTGGTATGCGGCGGTAATGGAACGTGCGGAAAATGCCGCGTAACGGTCGCCGAACGCGATGGCTTTCAGAACAGCGTTCTGGCCTGTCGCCACAGCTGCACTGACGGCATGCGCATATTCGCGAAACCCGACGCCTCGACACATCAGCTGCTCGAAACCGACCTTCAAGCAGCACCCCCGTTTGACCCCTGGATTCGCATAGTCGCCGTTGATGCTACGGCACGAAACACCCCGATGGGCGGCTACGACTTCGAGTGCTGCGCCGCTGCGATACGCGAGCAAACAGGTCGAGAAGCAGACGTACCATCCGTCCCGATTCTAAGAAAGATTTCGACAGGTTATCGCGATCCATCGCAGAACAACCTGTACCTTGTGCTGGCAGGCGACAGCATCATCGACGCATACAGCTGCGAAACGGAACCTGGGGCGTGGGCGGTAGCCGTCGACATAGGCACCACTTCAGTCGTGGCATTTCTTTACGACCTGTTTGACGGCACATTGCTCGGCCATGCATCTGAGCTCAACCGGCAAGCACAGTACGGGGCGGACGTAATCAGTCGCATAGACCACGTGATACAAGATCCGGATGGACTCGACTGCGAGCAAGAAGCCATTGCCGCCACGATAAACGACCTCATCGGGCAGCTCTGCGAGCAACACGAAGCCAGACGCGATCGCATATACGAGGTCGTGTGCTGCGGAAACTCCACCATGCAGCACCTGTGCCTGGGCCTGTCTCCGCAGGCGCTCGGCCGCATGCCGTTCGCCGGACTGGTATCGCGCGAAGTCGTCACGAGCGCAGCGGGCCTCGGCTTGGACGTGAACGAATCGTGCCTGCTCACGTTCATGCCCCTACTCGGCGGTTTCGTCGGGGCGGACACCGTGGCATGCCTGCTAGAACTGCCCCGCGATCAGAAACCCTACCTGGTCATCGACCTGGGCACGAACTGCGAGGTGTCTATACGCACGGCAGACGGCTACTTGGTCGCCTCGACGGCATGCGGCCCTGCGCTGGAGGGGGCCGGACTCTCTTCGGGTATGCGGGCCTGCGATGGGGCGATCGAAACCGTCGAATACTTGGAAGACGAGCAGCGCTTCGCGATTGGCGTAATCGGCAACGTCGCTGCGAAAGGACTGTGCGGGTCGGGCATCATCGACACCGTTGCCATGCTGCTGAAAAGCGGGGTCATCAACGCAAAGGGCAAGTTCCTCAAGGGGCAGGCTCGCACCGAGCATCCGCTTGGCGGGCGTATCGAGGAGACCGAAGGCGGGCGCTTGTTCGTGCTCGTCGACGCCGATGAGCACCCGCAAGGCGAGCGGGTGTGCATAATGCTTAAGGACATCCGCGCTATCCAGCTGGCAAAATCAGCCATTTTCGCAGGGTGCCGCATCGTCATGGATGCTTCGGGCATCCGCCCCGAAGACCTTTCGGCAATCTATTTGGCCGGGGCATTCGGCAACTACATCAACGTGGAAAACGCTCAGATCATAGGCTTGCTCCCCACGATAGAGGGCGTCCCCATAAGGTCTATGGGCAACGGCGCCGGACTCGGCGTGCAGCGGTACCTGCTCAACTGCGACGAGCGCACGCTTGGCGAACGAATCCGCCAACAAACCAAACATATCGAGCTAGCCCACGACAAGCATTTCACCGAGGTGTACGTTCGGGGCATGACTTTGGAGCGCAACGTCATGTGCCAAAGCGGCGGCATGAGATAATGTCCATGTCGTATCGTAAATTGCGTAAATGCATTTCGTCGGCGTCTGCGGCAAATTACGCCGCGGTTGCGCGCGTGAATTAGGAGCGTGATGAGGGTGCAATCAGACAATAGGCGGTCCAACGAATTGCGCACCGACACCGACGAGCTGCTGAATCTGCTCGACAAAGGTTTTCTGCGCAAGCTCCTCGAAGACTTCACCGGAGCCACGGGGCTTACCGCGAACATCGTCTCGCCCATCGGGAGGTCAATTTTCACGAAATCCGATGCCCAGAAGAACTGCGAGTTTTGCAAGCTCGTGCGCAAGCTCGAGCAAAAGAAGGGCATAAACCGCTGCGTCGAGGCGTACCGGAGAGCCGGGGCGCTCGCCGCCGAATACAACGAGCCCAACATATTCAGGTGCCCCGCCGGGTTGGTCGAATGGGTGGCGCCCATCACGTACGACAACATCCATATTGGCTCGCTCGTATGCGGGCAGGTACTCATGTGGGAACCGGAAGAGTTCTTCTGGGTCGAATTGGAGCAGCAGAACAGGGAAATCACCGATGACATGCAACCCCTCATCAATGCCGCCAAAAAGCTGCAAGTCGTCTCCCCCGCCAAAGCCCAATCCGCTTCGAAGCTTCTGATGATGGTAGCCAACACCATCATGTCCTCGGTCTTGAACGAGGTGAAGAGCAAAAACGAAGTCGAGTACCAAAAGGAGCTGCTCGCACAGGAACGCGACATGCGCCTCAAGCTCGAAGAAAAGCTGAACACGAACTCGATTACATATCTTCACGACCAGATCCAAACGCTCACCATGTTCATCAAGTCCGGCGACCTCGAAGAGGCGCGAAAAACCTACACCGTCTTGTTCGCAGACATCCTTTCCACATCCAACACGTTTGCAGAAGTCTATGCAAACGTGTTCGACTTGGTGTTTTCGGTATCGCATCTCATCATCGACTGCGGCGTGAACCCCGATGAGAGCATGCGCATCAACATGGAATGTTGCAATGCCGCGAGATATGCCAGCAGCCTCGAAAGTCTCGGGAAGATCGCCCAGACCACATTCGACCAGCAGCTCGCCGCAATCGAGGCCAACACGCGGCCGCGCCGACGCACGGTCGACGCCATGCTCGGCTTCATGAAAGCCAACACGTACCGCGAATTCACCTTGCAGGACGTGGCCAAAGCCGTTGAGCTTTCGCCGTACTACGCAAGCCGGATCTTCAAAGAAGATCAGGGCACGTCGATTATGGAATACGCAACACAAATCAAAATGACCGAGGCAAGCTACTTGCTCACCAATCCGAAGAACCGCGTAAACGAAGTTGCCGCGCAACTCGGATATTCCGATCCCAGTTATTTCGCCCGCGTGTTCAAGAAACACTTTGGCATGAGCCCGCGCGAATACCGGTTAAGCCACTAGATGGAAGGAGGCGTCATGCCATCGGACAAACATCTATCCGACGCCACGGAAAACGAACATGTCTGGATCGAGCACATTCAGGAAGCCATCTTGGATGGCGACGCCGAAAACACCATGTCATTGGTAAAAGGCGCTCTGAATAGCGGAATCGCAGCGAACTTCATCCTAAAGGAGGCGGTTGTTGCCAGCATGAGCGCCGTCGGGCGCGACTTCAAGAACGGTGAGTTCTACATTCCCGACGTTCTTATGTGCTCGCGCGCTTCTCATGCCGCACTCTTCGCCATGCAGAACGACCTTAACATGGACGAATTCAATCAACCTCGCGGGAAGGCGGTGGTCGGAACGGTGGCGGGCGACTTGCACGACATCGGCAAAAACATCGCCGCACTCATGCTGCGCTGTGAAGGGTTCGAGGTAATCGACCTGGGAATCGACGTCGTGCCCGAGCGATTCGTCGAAGCCGTCAAAACCCACGACCCCGATATCGTCGGGTTATCGGCCCTGCTTACCACCACTATTAGGGAAATGGGCAACGTTATCGAGGCGCTTGACCGGGCGGGCCTGCGCAAGAAGGCCCGCATCTATGTAAGCGGGCTTCCCGTCACGCAGGAATTCGCTGACTCGATAGGCGCCGACCACTACTGCGAAGACGCGCGCGATACCGTCGAGTATGCGAAATCCACTCTCGCGGAAAAACAACGCAACAAGGACGTCGCCGATGAATAGGGAAAACGTTAGCGTCCACATAATCGCGGGCTTCCTCGGCGCCGGAAAGACGACATTCATCAACAAGCTCTTCACCGATGGAGTGGATGCGCGATCTACCGTCCTCATAGAAAACGAGCTGGGCGAAGCGTCCATTGACGACCAGCTGGTCCAAACGGGCGATCTGGAAGTGCGGACATTGATGTCGGGGTGCGTATGCTGCTCGCTACGGGGCGATCTTGCAGACACCATCGAGTTAGTCGTGTCCAAGTTAACGCCGAAGACGATCATCATAGAACCGACCGGCATCGCATGTCCGAACGAGCTCGTCCGCATTTGCTCCAACGACCTGTGGCATCTGCCCCTTACGGTCGAATCCGTGGTTACAATCGTCAACGCGCAAAACGCCGACGAACTAATCAACCTGGATATCGGCGTGTTTTCGGTGCAGCTCGAACAGGCACGCCTCGTAGTTCTCAGCCGGACGCAGTTCCTAGAACCCGCGGAAATCGAACACGTTCGCACGATCATTTGGGAGCAGGTCGGCTGGCACGTGCCCATCGTCGATACTGCTTGGGACGATTTGGACGCGCTCGAAGTGCTGGCCGTCGCACAGGAGGCGTTTGCGAACGGAGGCGTCGCGGGCATGGGCGGCGACCACGAGCGCGGGGACATTCGCGGCAACGGGGACGCCCACGATTGCAAGCACGAGCACGGACATCGCCATGGACATAATCAGAATCGCGTCCGCCAAATCGGAGGAATGGAGTCCGTCCTCGTGCATCCCGAACGCAGTTTCGGCCGCGCCGATCTTCAAGGCTTGCGCGAACTGTTTGAATCGAAACGCGTAGGACAGGTGCTCCGCGCGAAGGGCTTCGTTACAAGCGCGGAAGGCGGAATGATCCACGTAGAATACGTGTATGGCGACATGGAATCGTCCCCTGTCGATTATGACGGAAAACCAAAGCTCGTGATAATTGGGCGCAACTTGGCAATCACCGAAGCTCTGCTTTCTGGATAATAGGTTTGCCACTGCGAAGCGCGGCGCATCGCAGCTTCGTGCATTGTCGACTCGTGAAAGGAGATATCATCATGGCTATTTGGAGAGACGTGTTTTATCGATGCGACAAGTGCGGAAGCATCGTCATGAAATTCGGCACCCAAGGCGCAATCCCTTCGTGCTGCGGGAACGAGATGAAGGTGCTCGAACCTTACACCGAAGACAACCCCGGCAACGCTTCCGCCGAGAAGCACCTGCCCGTTTTGAAGCGCGGGCGGATCGCCACCGTTACCGTCGGCGACGAGGACAACGAGCACCCCATGGACCCAGATCACTCCATCGAGTGGATCTACATTTCCACCGAGATGGGCGCGCAGCTCGTCAAGTTGCGGCCAGGCATCAAGCCTTACGCTCAGTTCGCCCTTAACGGCGATATTCCGCTGAACATCTACGCCTACTGCAACAAGCACGGGCTATGGGCCACCGAGATGTTCGAGAGCATGCAGGACGACGACGAATAGCGTGTCAGGGAGCTCTCTCAAAGCACTATGCCATTGAGGACTGGGGAGACATCGTGACCCTCCCCGACGTCGACGCCCTCGACCGGGAGGGCTACGCGCAAGGCGAGCACGCCATCGCCAAGGACAAGGGCATCGATTTCGAGAAGACGCCTATCGACTTCGGCAGCAACAACGGCCCGTTCGAGCGCCTCGCCGGATGAACAGGGGGAGGATTGTTCACGGACGGACTCTGCATTGCACGCCGGAAATGCGTGGACAAACCTCCGTCCCCTGTTCACGCTCAAGATCGTGCGTGCAGACCAGCTGGTCGCGGCAATCCGAGGATCAGCGCCCACATCTGTTGAGAAGTGTGAGTAACCTTTATTGGGGTAGAGCCAATTTCCTACGACATTCCGGATGACCCAACGGATTCTTCTGACCGCAATCATAACAGAGAAGAACAAGCGATCACGGGAATCGCCTGCCCGGCGTGAGCCGGGCAGCCAAAAGCGCGCGCGGAGGTTCGGCCGCCTGTCCGGCGGATGTTCGCGCGCGTGCTCTTTTCAAAAAAGCTCGCGCGTGCGGGCCTTCAGGTTATGCGGCGTCCACGTCGCGCGGCCACATGAATGCCGCGCTCACGCGCGGCGGACGCTAGCTGCGGTAAGACAGCGGGATCGACACGTTCTTGGTGAGCAGCTTGGGGAGCTGCGGCGGCTCCCAGCCCTTCCGCTCGACGCATTCCGCCATGGCGGCGACGGCGGCCTCGCGCATTCCGCCGCACACCGCCTGCAGGAACGAGTCGAGGTCCTCGGTCGCCCTGAGGGCTAGGTAGAAATGGTCGGCTGCGACGGCGACGAGCGCCGCGAACGTTGTAGAATTCATTGACGGGACCTTTCTCTTCTCTTGACGGCAATCAAAGAATACCGAAAGGTCCTTTCCAGCTCACACATCTGGGGCGGTCCCTAACCCCAGTTAAAGTTACTCACACCCGCACGAGGGGGGGGCGGGGCCGTGAGCAATTGGAACAACAGGAGCCCCGCGAGGGGGAGGCGGGGGTCGTGAGCGATTCTGCAGGCACCGTTCCTGAAATCCACATCAGTTAG
>CAMPAJ010000021.1 GCA_946631805.1 uncultured Eggerthellaceae bacterium | reverse complement strand
AACAGGATGTACGTGCCTATCTCGGCCTGCTTCAACGCACGGTACTCCTCGACCGTGGTGGCCGCGATGTTCACATTGACGCGGCGGATAGCGCCGTTCTTGTGCTTGATGGAATAGATGGTCTCCATCGATTCCAGGATGTATTCGATGGGGTTGTTCTTCGGATCCTCGCCCGCCTCGATGGCCAGGCGCTTGTGGCCCATGTCCTGCAGCGCGACCACCTCGGCGCGAATCTCGTCCTGCGTGAGCTTGCGCCGCGGGATCGTCTTGTTCTTCGCATGGTACGGGCAGTACAGGCACCCGTTCACGCAGTAGTTCGAGAGGTACAGCGGCGCGAACAGCACGATGCGGTTGCCGTAGTAGGCGAGCTTGATGTCGCGCGCAAGCTGCTTGATCGCGCTGTTCACGCCGGGGTCCTCGCATGCGAGCAGCACCGACGCCTCGCGGTGCGTGATGACGGCGCCGTGGTCCACGCCCGGATGCAGGTTCGCCTTCGCCTTGTCCAGAATCCGGTGGCACAGGTCGACGTCGCCCTTATGCGCGCGGGCGTACTCGAGCGTGTCGAGGATCTCCTGATGGTTGATGAACTCGTCCGCGCACAGCGACTTGGGATTGTAAGGGTAACTCGTCATTTCTTCTCTCTCTTCCGAATCAGATTTCTCTTTTTCCTCAGACGACTTGTTCGGTTGTTGGGCGTCAACCCGAAAGCGGACGGGGATCGCCGCGGTCGATTACGGTGCGATAGCCGATCGATGCCATGCGCGCATCGAGGCAGAAACGACACTCGGCAGCTTCCTCGCCCGTGCAGATCTTGTTGTCGTAAAGGTCGCAGAGCGATCGCACCGATTTGGGCGACAGGTTGGGCATGACCACGTTCGCACCCGATAGAATGCCTTTTTCGCGCCCTTTCGGGTCGAGGGTGCCAAGCGATGTCGTCGCCGGGATGAGCAAGTTGGGCTGAATGAGCCGCATGAGCGACAGCAGGAAGCACGTGAGCTCGACCGACCCGTTCGGCTCGCCGGCGAACGGCGTGGCATGATGCGATACGAACGGCCCGATGCCGCACATGCCAGGATGGGTTTCCTCGACGAACTTCAAATCGCAGGCGAGCTCGTGCGGGCCCTGCCACGGCGTTCCCACCATGAACCCGATGCCCACGGTATAGCCGATTTCGCGCAAGTCCGCGATGCAACGCACGCGGTTCTCGTACGACATCGCGGACGGATGCAGCTTCGCGTAATGCTCGGGATTCGCAGTCTCGTGCCGCAGCAGATACCTCTCGGCCCCCGCGTCGAACAGGCGTTGATAACTCTCGCGGCTCCGCTCGCCGAGCGAGAGCGTCACGGCGCAATCGGGATGGCGCCGCTTGATTTCCATGATGATGTCGCACAGCATCTCGTCGGTGTAGTGCGGATCCTCGCCGCTTTGCAGCACGAAGGTGCGATAGCCGAACAGATAGCCATCGTCGGCGCACTCCAGAATCTGCTCGAGGGTCAATCGATAACGGTCGGACCGCTTGTTCGAGCAGCGGAGGCCGCAATACAGGCAATCGTTTTTGCAATAGCTGCTGAATTCGACAAGGCCGCGCGTGAAGACGTCGTTGCCGTAAACGCTACAGCTCGTCTCAACCGCGCGCTGTGCGGCATAGGCGACCGTGGCCTCGTCGCGTTCGGCGATAAGGCGCTCGTATTCCGCAAGGCTCAGGCCGCGGTTTTTCTCTAGTTTGTCGATGAGGTGCTTCAGTTCCAAGATGTTGGCCTAGCTTGGTTCGACGTCACGCAATGCCCAGCTTGGCGCGCACGGTCTTGCATTCGATTCCGTCGATCATGCCAACGCGCCCCGAAAGGGCATTGCCGACATCGTCCGATGCGTCCAACACGACCGTGATGATGGAAACGCCCTTCTCGCGATAGGGGATTCCCATGCGTCCAATGATGTATTGCCTGTATTCGTGCAAGAGCTTGTTGAGCTCTTCCGCCGCCCCCGAATTTGATACGACTACGTTGAGCGAGATGATGCGAGTGCTCTCCAATTCCCCCGTGCCTTTCCACATGCCGCCAGTTACCGAATCCCATCAGTTTTGGTAAGAATAGTGTTACTATTTTCTTAATCGTGTTACCACATGATTCACCGAATGTTTAGATTTTCGGCGAGCGTGTAGCTTGCCGGCATCGAAGGGTTCGGTGCGGGCGTTTCGGAGCATGCAGCACTCGCCAGCGGTTGCGTGCGCTGAGTCCATTCGGGGAAAAGACTGGCAGCGCCCAAGAAGGCATAACATATGAAGCACGTCTTCCTTAACTGCAAGTCTCACGACTGAGGTGCAGGAGGTTTGCAAGAGAGGGAGGCGATCGTTCTTGGATACTTCAATTCGCGAGACAATCCAGCAAAACGGCGTCATCGAGATCACAGGCGATTGCAAGGGCTGCGACCAGTGCGTTCAGTACTGCCCCGCCGACGCGATCAGCTTGGGAGTTCTCGGCGGGCGCCACGTCATCGATCACGACCTGTGCGTGAACTGCGGCCAGTGCCTCGTGCACTGCCCGTTCGACCGCATTCAGGAGCTGAGCATGGTCGATTACGTCAAGCAGGCCATCGAAGACCCGCAAAAGCATGTGGTCATCCAATTCGCGCCGTCGGTGCGCGTCGGTCTTGGCGAGTCGTTCGGCATGCCCGAGGGCACGCCTGTCGAGGGCAAGATGCTCGCGGCCGCGCGCCGCATCGGCATCGACACGGTGCATGACACGTGCTTCGGCGCAGACATGACCATCATGGAGGAAGGCTTCGAGCTCGTCGGGCGCGTTTACCATGCACTCGGCCTCGAGGTCGACGGCGTCACCGCAAGCGGTCCGCTACCACAGTTCACGTCGTGCTGCCCTGGATGGGTCAGCTATGCCGAAAAGCATTACCCCGACATGCTGGACCACCTTTCGTCGGCACGCTCGCCCATGATGATGCAGGGAGCGGTCACGAAAGTCTATTTTGCCGAAAAGATGGGAATCGACCCTGCAAACATCTTCAACGTCGCGGTCATGCCATGCACGGCCAAGAAGTTCGAATGCACACGCCCCGAGTTCATAGCGAGCGGCTTCGACGACCAGGATGCGGTCATCACGACGCGCGAGTACGCGCAGATGATCAAGGATGCGGGCGTCGACTTCGCGTCGCTGCCCGACGAAGGCCCCGATTCGCTGATGGGCGAGTCGACCGGCGCCGGCATCATCTTCGGCAACACGGGCGGCGTCATGGAGGCCGCGTTGCGCTCGGCTTACGAGATCATGTCGGGCGACACGCTCGTCAACGTCGACATCACCGACGTTCGCGGCCAAGACTTCGTGCGCAGCGCCACCATACCCATCCCGATTAAAGAGCTCGGCGGCGAGATCGTCGACGTGAAGGTGGGCATCGTTTCGGGCTCCAAAAACGTCGACCAGCTCATGCAGGACGTGCGCGACGGCAAGAGCGACTACGTCTTCATCGAGGTCATGAACTGCCCGCAAGGCTGCATCAACGGCGGCGGCCAGCCGATCACCCGAGACCTGTAGGAAGCGAGGCAAAGACATGGCAGAAAAAGTTAGAGTTGTAAGCGACGATTACAAGGGCTTGTCCCGCCGCAGCTTCTTCGGAGGCAGCTTCGTCGTCGCGGCATCGCTTATCTTGGGGGTCGGACTTCCGACCTGCGCGGCCTCGACCTATCCGGCATCGCAGGCCTACGCGGCTTCGCGCACGACGGGTCTTTATTCGATCGACACGGCGCGCACGCTGCGCAAGTCGCACGCCAACGCCGAGATCCTCGCGCTTTACGAGGACTTCCTTTCGCCGGGCGAGGTAATGCCGGCTTACACCGAGCTCTCGCATCGCCTGTGCCACACGACGTTCGGCGACAAGATCCCGGCGCATATCGAGGAGCTCAAGTCTACTTCCATCAGCGAGATCAAGGCCGAAGCGAAGGAGCAGATGGAAGAACTTCTCAAGAAAGCCGATGAGGCGACTTCCGAGTCCGCGCCGGCTGAAAACGCGACTACAAGCAAGGCAACGGACGAAGCAGCCACTGCCGACAAGGCTTAGAGGGGTGATAACGCATGAGTGAAATGAAATTGACCAATCCGGCTGTCGTCAAAGTCGAAGAGGGAACTGTGGTCAAGGTATACAAGCACGGCCTGGCTACGCGCATCATGCATGGCATCTGCGCCGTATGCTGCGTGTGCTTGATCGTGACCGGATGCATGCTGCTGTTCGGATTCAAGGCCGGCAGCGAGATGGTGGCGCTGATCCACTGCATGCTCGGCCTCGTGTTTGTCGTCGCCCCGCTCGTTTGGGCAATCACGAATTGGAAAGAGTTCTGCGCGTTCATCTCCAACATCTTCCATTACGACAAGGACGACGCCGGCTGGATCAAGGCGCCGATGGGCGGCTATCTCGACGCATTCATCGGACGCAAGGACAATCCGAGCTACGTACCGCCCCAGGGCAAATACAACACGGGCCAGAAGCTCGCCGGCGTGTTCCTGATGCTCGGCGGCCTCGCACTTGGCATGACCGGCCTCATCATGTGGGCTGCATCGGGCAATGGCATCTTCGGGCTGCATATCGACGTCGCGCCTCAGGCCGTCATGATCCTCTGGCGCATTCACTTGGTGGTCGCTATTCTCATGACACTGCTCGTGTGCGTGCATTTCGTCATGGGCGCCATCCTGCCCGCCACGCGCGTCGAGTTCACCACCATGTTCGGCGACGGCTATGCCGACATGGATTATTGCGTGAAGAAGCACGGCAAGTGGCTTGAGTCGATGAAGGTCGACGAGGAGCTCACCGCGAAGGAAAATGCGGGGAAGTAGCCAGACCCGGCAACATCGATTCGATTTAAGGCGGGCGTCTTTCGGGGCGCCCGCCTTAATGTTTGTGTCCAGATGGCATTTGGGCTACGCGTTCAAGCCGCAGGTTTGCATTCGCGGTTCGGCATTCCGGGGTCTAGACGAAGTTAATCTGGTGTCTGCGGCCGAAACCCGGGGATTCAAAAAAGCGCCTAAGCCTTTGCCAACATCCCGCCCGCCATCGCGGCGATCACGCACAGAGCGCATGTCATAATTGCGTAACCAACGGCTCCCAACAACGCCCCTCGGGACGTGAGGTCCACCAGCTCCAAGCTGAAGGTCGACATGGTGGTGAAACCCCCGCAGAGGCCGACGCTCAGCATGAGCGAGAGCTCTCCATCGGGCACGACTTCGCGCAGCACGAGCCCGGCGATGACAGCGAGCACGAACGAGCCGACCACGTTCACAGCGAGCGTGGCCCATGGGAACAACGATACCGGCATCGCGTTGCCGACAAGGTAGCGAAGAATCGACCCTACGAAGCCGCCACAGCCGACGGCAAGGCAATTGAGGAACATGAAGACCCCTTCCCGTGAGAGCATGAAAAAGGCTCCCGCATGTGTTGTTTGCAGAAGCCATCAGCGCCCTTTGCGCGGTTCAGGTTAGTCCTTTGGAGAGCCTCATTCCCTGTACGCGAAGTATATCATCCCCGCGCATCCGCCTTCGGAAAAACACGGGGAATAAAAGCGTAGGGAACTGCCCCCTGTGTTCCTGTGAATGGAGCGCATTTGCACACGGTTTGCACACTATGGGATTCGAAAAGCCGTAGAAAAGAAAATGGCCAGAGGATATACCGTCTGACCTGGTGTTTATGGTCGCGGGGGCAGGATCTGAACCTACGACCTCCAGGTTATGAGCCCGGCGAGCTACCAGACTGCTCCACCCCGCAATGTGGAGATGCTCTTCTTCAGTTTTCAATGCTGCGACGTGGGTTATGAGCCCGGCGAGCTACCAGACTGCTCCACCCCGCAATATGTGGAATTCCGTATTCGGTTTTCAATGCTGCGACGTGGGTTATGAGCCCCAAGGCAGCGCAACACCGGCTCGGCCACAGCCAGATCAGCATGACGATGAACACGTATGCGCACTTCCTGGATGCCGAGGGCATCGCCGTTGCAGAAGCGATGGACGGCATTCTGAAGCCGAAGGCCAAGTGATACGACTTCTCGGTTAGTATAAAAAGACATGGCTATGTGCGTCATAAATTTATACTAATTGGCATTTTCATATAAATTTGTATGTTACAATTCGCAATAAAATTATATTATTTCGTAAATCGTATATATTTGAACACGACGAGGAGAACCGATGGAATACAAAGAGCTCTCGAAGCTCTACCACATGGACAAGAGCAGCTCGCGCGACAAAGCTGCCGCCAAAGAGCTTGATGCTCGACGCAACGCCGAGTCCGCATTCTTGACCGGCTTCGATACGCCGAATGGAGAGTTGTTCTTCACAATCCCCAGAGAACTATCTGTTTTGAGCGAGCGCGTTCTTAGGACCGAGCGCAAGGTATCGAACCTGCTCAGAACGCTTCCCGGAATCGCCCAGAGCGCTGTTTTGCGCAGTATGGTTCTTGACGAGGTCGTTTGCACCAACGCCATCGAGGACATACACAGTACGCGAAGGCAAATCAAAGACGCGCTCGATGCCGCGCAGAGCAGCGGCGCAGAGGCAAAGAGGTTCAAGGAGCTTGCCACGCTGTATCTGAGCATTATCGATGGCGTTCGGGAGCTGCCCGAGTCTCCCGCCGACATTCGTGTTATCTACGATAAGGTCACTGCCGGAGAAATACCCCCTGATAAGATTCCCGATGGGCAATACTTCCGCAAAGAGGGTGTCGATATCACGGCTGGCGGCGTTCGAGTCATCCATCATGGGCTCGAACCAGAGTCAAGAATCATCGAAGCAATGGAAAAGATGCTCGCCCTGACAAAGGATGAAAGTCTTCCAGCTTTGTACAGCGCCATCGCATCGCACTACATCTTCGAATATGCCCATCCGTTCTATGACGGAAACGGCAGAACAGGCAGATACCTCCTGTCGCTGTTCTTGAGCGAGCCCCTGTCAGTGCCTACCGCGCTTTCGCTATCGCGTACGATCGCCGAGCATAAGGATACGTATTATCGAGCATTCATGACCGTGGAAGACAAGCTGAACCATGCTGAACTCACGTTCTTTATCTATAGCATGCTCGAGCTCATCCGCACCGCTCAGCTTGGCATCATTGAACGATTCGAAACAAGCGTCAAGACACTTGACGATCTTAAAGGCACTATGGCGAAGATTACGTCCGAGATTGACCTAAAGGATAAGGAAGCGCAAATCGTTTTCCTTCTCCTGCAGTATGAGGCGTTTGGGCTGTTTGGAGATGTTTCTGTGCAGGAAATCGCCAGCTTTTTGAGAGTCGGTAAGCAGCAGGCAAGAAAATACATTGCATCCTTGGAGGACAAGGGGATTTGCCGTAAGCTGAACAGCTACAACCCAGTCACGTTCGGGCTGACTGAGGAATACAGCCCTGACCACACATCGTGATGCGACCAATCTTGAAAATTGTACTGCTTCCACGTTTAATATAAAAACACGGCGGTTAAGCCGCATCGAAAATATACTTATTGGCCCTTTTATATAAATTATCTCGAACCTCGCCCGGAAGCGCGTGCGCGTCGAGAAGCAGCTCGACTCCAAGGGCGTTAGGCGCGACCCCAAAAGCCACAAGTCCAAGCGCAACCTCGCCATCGACGAGGGAACGGCGAACTCGATTTCGCCACGGCGGCGGCCAAGGTCTCGGCTGGGCTCATCCCTCAGATCGAAGATTACCTCGCGGCGCATGCAGCCGTGAAGCTCGTCATCGTGGACACGTTCCAGATGGTGCGCAAGCCCAGCCGCGACAGCGCGTACGCCGCCGACTACGCGGACCTGATGCCGCTCAAGAGGCTCGCGGACGCGAACGGCATCGCGGTCGTGGTCGTGCACCACGCGCGCAAGATGGGCGATGCCGACGTGTTCAACACCGTGAGCGGCACGACGGGCATAACCGGATGCGCCGACAGCACGCGCGCGAGGGCACCATCCTCACATTGTGGAGGATGGCAACAAACGACGAAGGCGTATAGAACGGATGATGGCAAATGGAACCCCGCAGCCCTTGACAGCCGCGGGGCTCTCACCATTTTCCCGAAGCGGGACGCTTCGAACTCCGGCGATTCCTCGTCGGAGTCAGCAGCCATGTGGCTGCGGTTGCGGTGCCAGGCGCTCGGTTGCCCCGCAGCTGGAAAAACGCTTGCTGTTGGGAAGACCGAATCGACAGGGCCCTTCCGCAGCCTGCGGGCTAGGCGTCCTTCGGGTCGTCCTTCTTGTTGCCGTGGTCGTGCTCCCTTGGGTCGTCCCAGCCGTCTTCCTGGCCGGCGCCTCCGGCGATCCCGTCTAGAACTTCGTCGTTCAGCTCTTGCACTTCATCGTTTCCATCAACGGGCTTCATGGGCTTTCCTTCCTTTCGGGGTGGCGCGCATATGCGCTTCTTGCACGTTATACGCATGCGCGCCTAAGTTCATCTCATCGGCTCTTCGCGATCGCGCTCCTTGAGTTCTATCAGCAGCCCCGTGATAAAAGGGTTCATCAGGTCCTCGATTTTCAAATGATATCTGTCTGCAAGATACTTCAGAATATCGTAAGGAATGAGGATGATATTCTTTTCGCTGCCCCGACCTGCCATCTGGCCGATTCCGTACGCCTCGATCCGGACTTCGATGGGGTCCATATCCTCCTGCCAGAGTCGGTACATCTTTGCTTTTCGCCGATTTGTAAGACGGTTGGAAAACAGCGCAATGGCGGCGCTGACGGCAAAAGCGAGCAACAGCAGCGCGGGAACGGCCAAAGCTGGTGATGCGAATTCCTGGATCCGATAGATATCGGGCCAGCCGCCGTTTGACTCGCCAATCACAAACACTTCGATCAGATACACAACTAAGTAGATGCTGAAAGGAACGATTCCAATCAGCCAGTCTTTCCATACGTATACGTGTCCGTTTTCCATCTGGAAAAAGGTGATAAGAATCAGCGCTGGACATATGATGTGGGTTACGAAATTGGCGCCGCCAAAAGCATTCTCCGGAGACGCCCAGCTCATAAAAGCAAGCACGAAGACCATCGTAATCGCGATAGAAGTTGCAGCAAGATAATGCATCAAAGCCACCCATTTGGGCAATATGAAGCGCTTGTTTCGAATCCCCTCGACGGTAAAGGGAAATGCGAAAGCCACCGCCAGCGCGGCAAACGTATTCGAGAACATCGTGTAGTAGACGAAAGAGGCGAATCCGTTTTCCTTCAATACGGTTGTCGTCCTATTCACACCTTCGATAACGCCAAAGAAGGCAAGCATCAGCGTCAGTACCACGCAGCAAAGAGCAACAGCGCTCCTACGTCTCAATAGTACCGTCAGGTATTCTTTGCTGTGCGACCCTTTCTGAGCATCCATCGCCGTGGCCTCCCCTACGCGCCAAGCCCTACGCTCTTCTCGCTATTATTGAGAGCCTCTTCGTATACCGCCAGCATTGAGCTTGCGAAAGTTTCGCACGTATAATCCATTGCTTTCCGCAATGAATAGCGCCCCATATCTTCGCGAAGCTTTTTCTGATGCAAGATTTGCAATGCGAAATCTGCAAATTCCGATTCGTTATGGTAAGCCATCCCGTTCTTATTATGTTCCAGCACGCCAATCAGGGCGTCATCTGCCCGGCAAAGCAGGGGCAAGCCATTTGCAAGAGCCTCCAGGTAACTCATGCTGTGCACCTCGAACGTGGAGGCTGAAACAAACAAATCCCCCGCATCATAATAGCGCCACATGTCTTCCGAGGGGATCCTCCCCGTAAAGATGACGTTGTCGCGAAGCCACAGCTTTTCAGCCAGCCTCTCAAGCTTCTTTTTATGGGGCCCGTCTCCCACAATCAACAGTTTCACGGCGGGGTCCTTTTTCAGTAGCCCCGGAAGAAAGGCGATCAGCTCTCCGACGTTCTTTTCTTTGCTCAACCTTGAAGCCGTCACAAGCGTTCCCGCATTGCCGCCAATTCCCAGAGACGCCCGGAAAGCGCGCCGCTCGTGTTCGGAAAGGTGCTTCCGGTACTTTTCCGTCTCCATTCCATTCGGTATGACAATCAGGCGATCTTGCACGGACCGCAGAAAGGGGAAATCGGCAGCCTTTTGAGAGGGCACGGTCACCCTGGCAGCCTGACGGTACAAAATCTTCCCCACGTTGCTCAGTATCGCTTTGGCAGGAGGCAACGACCTGAATTCTCCAAAGACATAGTGTCCGTAATCCGTATGACACGTCATGACAATTGGCGCTCCGCTCTGTTTGCTAAGCTTAAGGGACATCCGGCGCGGAGAACCCTCTGTCTGTATATGAATCAGATCGGGATTCCACTCTTCGAGCTCCTTCAACAGCGGATCACGCATCGCAAAACTCATGCGCATGCCCGGGTAATAGAATGCAGGAAAAGACTTCAGGTAATAATCGTCTCCGTCCTTGAACGATTTATTGCAGTTGGAAAGGGAAAGCGTTTTGACTTCATGCCCGAGGCGACGAAGGCCGGTGCACAACGCCAGCACAGATGCCGTAATGCCACCAATATTGAACAAATAGCAATCTGTCGAGATCAATACTCTCACGTTTGCGCCTCCCTCATGCAGGTATCTTTCCAATCCGTTTCATATGTATAGTTTCCCGCAACCTGCACATCGCGACAAATTCCAATCCATCACTTACCCAACGTTGTTTTCAAAGGTGCCGCCTTAGTCTCGATTGCCCGGGTTCTCATAATCTTGGCTGTTGGAAACTGAGTTCTACGACGGCGAGCAGCGAGCCGACGGTTAACGCAAGAAGAAGTCCGCTGCGCGCACTATGCGAATTCCATCGACGTCGGGCGGGTAGCTTCCCTGGCGCACGACGACCCACTTCGGATGGTTATCGGCAATGGAGCGCAGGGGTGCCAGCTCTCGCGCGCACGTTGACTCATCTGTCATAGAATCCGCCACCTGGACGTAGAGCACCTCGCCCTCGCGCAGGCAGACGAAGTCGACCTCTTTCTGGTAGAGCTTGCCGACGTGCACGGACCACCCGTCGTGCAGCAGCTGGAGGTACACGGCGTTCTCGAAGACGCGGCCGACATCGGAGGCGCGATGCAAGAACCGAAGAAGATACGCGGACACGGAACTGTCGAGAAGGACAAGCGCTACAAAACACGTGGAAGATCCGCTTCAATACGGGAGAGAAGGACAAGCAAGGCCGCTACGTCCGCTCGCCCAAGCGCACGGTCCACGGCAGCAAAGCCGACGCGTATGCCGCGCTCGAGGCGTACATTGCCGAGTACGAGCACAGCCAGGACCCTGCCAACCAAACCATCGCCGAATACGCCTGGCATTTCCACGAGCTGCGACGCGACATGCCCAGCCTCTCGCCCAACTCGTACAAGCGCGAAGAGCTCGACATCCGCTATATCGAGGAGCTGTTCGACGGCATCAAGATGAAGGACCTCACGCCCGCCCTCCTGTCCACGCGGTCTCCTTCGATGGGATTATCACATTCAAAAGAGGAGAAGCCTCCATCCACATCTCGACCATTCGGCCAGGGCTAGCCCACCTTGGTCGGGTCGGTGGCGTCCTCCGACACGCCGGCGTTCTCGGCGAGGATCACCTTGGCGTCCTTCAAGAGGTCGCCGATCTCGTCGCTGTCGGCCGCCTCGGTGGACACCTTCGCGCCGAAGGTCACGTTGCACGCGATCATGCCCTTCGTGAAGGTCGCGCCCGTCTCGTCGCCGCCGGTCATGAAGTAGGACTGGAACGCCCAGCCGTCGTCGATGAGCTCCTGGCCGGTCTTGCCGACCATCGCGTCGAGCTGCTCCTGGGTGGGAACCTCCGCCGTGAGGTCCTCCACGCTCACGATCTCCAGGCCGCCGATTACCTCGAGCAGCTTGTCGTTGTAGTCATCGGCCAGGAAGTCGAGCTCGCCGGTCTTGTCCTGGATGCCCTCTTCCGACTTGGCGACCACGCGGAAAAGCGAGTCGCCCGACTTGAACGCGACGATGTAATACTTGTCGTCCCAGCCCGACGAAACGTCATCGGTCTTGGCCGCCAGGGCATCGCCCAGCGTCTTCCAGCTTGACGCGTCCACGGTGGATGCAGCCGGCGTATCGGCCGCCGAACCGCTTCCGCTCGAAGCCTGCTGGCCGCCGCATGCGCTCAGCAGCCCCAATGCCAGCACCATGCCGAAGGCAAGCGTGGCGAGTTTCATTGCCCTCCCGTTAAGCGAGACCGGTTTCCCAAAGTTCATGGCGACCCTCCTGTTCGTATCCAACCTACCTGCCTACATGATATGCTCAGGCGCGGCAAAATGCACCGTGGTTTTAGAAGTGATGCAAGCGCAAGCACTGCCGTCTTTGGCGCCTCGATATCAAGGACGGGCGCTACCCTTCCGGCAAACAGAGGCTCAAATCCCAACGATTCGAGGACACCTACAGCCAAGCCGCGACGAAGGCAAAGAAGCGGATGCCAGAGCTCTTGCGAGCTGACACTCGAACCGAAGCGCGCCTTCAGCATTCAGCTTTGCAAGCAAGCAAATACCTCGGATTGGTTTCGAGCATCCAGGTTCGGTCCCTCTTGGCCGACGGAACCACTTCGGGACCACCTGACCCCCGAAAACGAAAACTGGTCAGAAGCTTTGAACTTTTGACCAGGTCTTTTTGGTCAAGGGGGTTCGAACGCCCGGAAAACGAGCCAGTGGCTCGTTTTCAGT
>CAMPAJ010000020.1 GCA_946631805.1 uncultured Eggerthellaceae bacterium | reverse complement strand
GCGACGAGGAGCCGCCGCTGTGGATGCGCATCTTCTGGTCGGTGGGCATCGGCGCGATTTCTATCAGCTTGCTGCTTATCGGCGGTATCGCGCCTGCCCAGACCGTGTCAATCGTTGCGTCGGTGCCGCTTTCGATCGTCGTGATCATCATGGTCGTGAGTTTCTTCAAGGATTTGCGACAGAAGGGCTGGATAGAAAACGGCAAAGTAGTGCCCATCGAAGGCTTCACGGTTGCCACCGATAAAGAAACGCCAGCCCCATCGGAAACCTTAGGTGAGATACCAACGCCTGAACCAGCACGTGCAGCGCAAGCCGTAGCAGAACAGTAAGGCCTGGGCCGCTGCATGCACCCTCAAGTGTATGCAGCGGCTCCACGCTATCATGTACTATGGAAATGCCGGCGACGGTCACTAGCTTAAAACGCGCTCTTTGGCTTCTTCGCTTCGTGATTTGCCGGCTATCATGCAACTACAGGGTGAACGATTATGGACGCCACACACGAACAGCATGTAAATTGGCCGATCTTCATAGCATCCATTGCGCCCATCGCCTGTCTGATTACCCTACTCATCGGATTTCCCAGCCAGGCAAGCGAGGTCATCGACTCGCTCTTCGCCGCGCTGTGCAACAACTTCGGTTGGTTGTTTTTGGGCATCGTCGTCATCATTGCGCTGTTCTCGATAGGCATCGCGATTTCGCCGCTCGGGTCGGTAAAGCTCGGGGGCAAAAACGAAGAGAAGCAATACTCAAATTTCACATGGGCTGCCATGATGTTCACGGCAGGGCTCGGAACGGCGCTTGTCGTCATGTCCTATATCGAACCGGTCATGTTCCTGGACTCTCCGCCTTTTGGCATCGAGCGTCTAAGCGAGGAGGCGTTTGAATTCGCGCTCGTTCCAGATCAGTTCCTGTATGGATTCCTGGCATGGCTCATATATGTACCGGGCATTATTGGCGTGGCGATTGCTTTGTATGTGCGCCATGAAAACACGCTGCGGCTCTCGTCGGCATGCCGGCCCGCCATCGGCCACCATGCCGGTAAAGCCTTGGGAACTGCCATAGACGCGCTGGGAAACATAGCCGTCATCGGTGGAATCTCGAGCGCATTGGGTCTAGGCGTGCCCATCATAACGACGATGGTCCACAAGCTCACGGGGATACCCGAAGGGATCTGGCTCACGTTGGCTGTGCTCATCATCTGGACGGCGCTGTTCGCCTCGAGCGTGTTTCTGGGATTGGACAAGGGCATCAAGCGTCTTTCGACTTTCAACGTCTACTTGTTCGGCGCGGTCATCATCTTCGTTGCCACCGTCAATCCCATAGGCGATGCCATACGCCTATGGGTGAGCAGCCTCGGCCTCATGGTCGACAATTTCGGAAAGCTCGCATTCGGGATCGGTGCTTTCGGCGAAAACGACTTCACCCAAAACTGGGTCGTTTTCTACTGGGCTTGGTGGCTCACGTTTGCGCCGATGATGGGCCTGTTCGTCGCCCGCATTTCCCGAGGCCGCACGGTACGCGAGGTCATAGTGTGCATGATGGTGTTCGGAGCGCTGGCGTCGATGATGTGCTTCGCCTGGTTCGGGTCGTACTCGGTCTCGCTCCAGCATTCGGGCACCGTCGACCTCGTCTCGATTTTCGCCGCATCTGGGCGCGAGGAAGCCTTCTTCGCGATACTCGAGACCATGCCGCTCGCGCCAGTCATCGAGGTGGCCTACATCGTGTTGCTCTTCGTGTTCTGCGCGACCAGCATCGACTCGACCGCCTATGTATTAGCCTCTACCTGCATCGACGATCTGCCAGGCGAAGCGCAACCCAAGCGCTGGGTCCGCATGGCATGGGCAATCCTCCTGCTCCTGTTCACGCTAAGCCTCGTGATCGTGGGCGGCCTGCAAACGCTGCAAACGGCCACCGTTCTCACCGCGCTCCCGATGATCGCCATCGTGGTACTGCTCATGATCGCCAGCTTCAAAGGCCTTCGGAAGGCAGAATGTGAAATGGGGTCGTAGCCATTTTCACATGCTGAGCGGCTAAGGGTTTTGGCGCATCGGAATTGTGGCCGTTAGTCAATCTGGAGGCAGCGATCGATTAACCTGCGGCCAACAAGCCCAGGTTTCGCGTTACTGCCCACACAAGCCTCCCAATCGTCGCCCTGTTCAGGAGGACGGCTGGGCAGCTTGCTTGGCTTCGGCTAACCAATGCGCATTACAGAAATGGTGGCTGCAAAACCCTCGCGATCCTATCGCATTCCTGAACTGGACAGCTGGGGATTGAAGGGCATGATTTCGTCGCGCAAAGCGCTCGCAGCTCGCCGCCATTCGCCGTTGCGCGATGTATCATAATCCCATGCCCAAGAAGATAACCGACAACGAATCCACAGCGCCCGCCGAGCACAGCTCCATATGGAGCTTTCCCTACATCGTGCTCATGGTCACCAACTTTTTCCAGAGCATGGCGGCGTTCATGTGCAATACGACGCTGCCCGTCTTCATCGACCGCCTAGGCGCATCTGCCTCCATCGTCGGCACCGTCGTCAGCGCATTCGCCATCACGGCGCTGCTCATCCGCCCGTTCGCAGGCCCGGCGTTCGACAGTTTCTCGCGCAAAGTGCTCCTGCTCATAGCGCAGGGCATCATCTGCGCGTCGATGCTCCTGTACGGAATCGCCGACTCGATACCGTTCCTGTTTGCCGTACGGTTGCTGCACGGCATAGGCATCGGGTGCTCGGGACCGTTGGCCATGTCGCTTGTATCGGAGTTCCTGCCAGCGGGCAAGCTCGCCAGCGGCATCAGCATCTACACGCTCGCTCAATCGGTTGCCCAGATCATCGGGCCGGCCGTAGGGCTTTGGCTTATCGAAGCGGTAGGGTTCTCGCCTGCCTACTTCTTGGGGGCAGCGCTTCTGCTCGTCGCCATGGTGGGCATCTTCTTCCTGAAGGAGCCGCCGCGCGAACGACCTCCGTACCGATTCAAGCTTAACCGCATGTTCGCGCGCGAAGCCGTCTCGAAGGCAATCGTGCTCACGCTGCTGGCCATATCGTTTTCGTGCATGACGTCGTACCTCGTGCTGTACGGATACCTGCGCGGCATCGACAACATCGGGTTGTACTTCACGATTTACGCGCTATGCCTGCTGGCTACGCGCCCGCTGTTCGGCAAGCTCGCCGACCGGTTTGGCGCCCAGCGCGTGCTGCTCATCGGCGTGACCTGCTTCGCCGCCTCGTACGTACTATTGCATTTCACGCAGGAATTCACGCAGTTGGTGAGCGTGGCGATCGTGGGATCGGCCGGCTTTGGAGCCTGCGCCCCGCTCGTGCAGTCGCTCGCCTTGTCTTCCGTGCCTCCCGAGCGGCGCGGCGCCGCCAGCAACACGTCCTACACGGGCCTCGACCTCGGCATGCTGTTCGGCCCCACCATCGGCGGCAACGTCATCGTATTCCTCGAGCCCCAGCTTGGCTCGCTAGTAGAGGCATACTCCTGGATGTGGCTCGTCATGCTGGTGCCCCTCGTCTTTGCCACCATCGTCATCATCTACTGGAACATCAAAGGCACGAACTACTAAGCCCAGCAGCACAATACGGAGCGCAGGAAGCGGTTTCGCAAGGAGAAAGCGGTGAGCGTCTGTAGTAAAAGGGACAGTCCCCTTTACTACATGGTAACTCTGTTAGCCAAAGCCAAGCGAGAGGTCGCAACCCAGATGGGTAGCCCCGCGAGCTCTGGGCGATGGGTCTCGAGCGATTCTGCAGCCACTGTCCCTGTAATCCACTTTGGCTAGGCGAAGCCAAGCGAGAGACCCACCGTCCAGGGCTCGCGGGGCGGTGGGACGGCAAACCAAAGCCAAGCGAAAGCCCCGCTTTTCCCAAGGTTGTGGGGTAAATCCCTTATCGCAGATAACGCCCTATTCCCAGGGGAACGTGTAGTCCAACCCCAGCTCGTCACGCAGCTCCACGAGCTCGGCCTGCACGGACTCGCCGACGGGCACGCCCTTGTCCTTGCGGTCGAGCCAGGCCAGGTACTCTTTCTCGCCGGCGGTGTAAATGCGGTCATGGCTGGGCGCCTTCTCGGATGCGCGCAGCGCACGGCAAATGTCGCCGGCGATACGGCGGAACTCGTCGCGCCCGACGAAGGCGTCGGGATCCACAACGAAGAAGAAATGGCCCAGGTGATACATCTGCGGCGACCCATCGGGGGCGACGCCCGTGAGCGCCTTCATGAACTCGCCGCCCGCGAGCGCAGCAGACAGTATCTCCACGACCGCGGCGTAGCCGTAGCCCTTGTAGCCGCACATCTCGTCGCCCGGGCCGCCGCCGAGCGGGGCGAGCGCGGCCGTGCCGTCCACGAGCATCTCCAGGATCTCGGCCGAGTCGGTGACCTCGCGCCCGTCGCGCGCCACGACCATGCCGGCCGGCGTGGGCTTGCCGGCGCGCGCCCAGTACTCGATCTTGCCGCGCTGCACGATGGAGGTCGCGCAGTCGATGCAGAAGGGGAACTCCTCGTCGGTGGGCAGCGCGAACGTCAGGGGGTTCGTGCCCATCATGTTCTCGACGCCGAACGTGGGCGAGATGGAGGGCCGCGCGTTCGTGCCGGTAAGGCCGATCATGCCCTCGTTGCTGGCCATCGTGGCCCAGTACCCGGCGATGCCGTAGTGCGTGGAGTTGCGAATGGCGCCGCCGGCCATGCCGTAGGCCTTGGCCTTCTCGAGCAGCATCGTCATCACGCGGTGGCTCGCAACCATGCCCATGCCGTCGTGCGCGTCGGCCACGACGGTCGTGGGGGTCTCGCGCACGATTTCGAGCTCGGTCGTGGGCAGGAGGGTCCCGCGCTTGATGCGGTCCAGGTAGATGGGCTTGAAGCGGTTGCAGCCATGGCTCTCGATGCCGCGGCGATCCGATTCGGCGAGCACGTCGGCGCATATCTCGGCTTCCGCCCGCGGCACGCCGTAGGCTTCGAACACGTCGGTCATGAACGGGATGATGACGTCCCAAGGCACGTAGGGGCGAGTCTCCATGGCTTGTCTCCTCTTCTGCATTCCGGGGGACAGTCCCCCGGAATGCACTCGGCGCGGTTTGCAATTGTCCCAATGGCC
The DNA here is from genome assembly GCA_946631805.1 of uncultured Eggerthellaceae bacterium. Next base: position 7,847 of record CAMPAJ010000020.1, on the reverse strand, counting down.
CTTGCCCGCCGCATACTCAAGCCGCAGCGAGCAAGTCGAAAACGGGGGCGATGGCTCATCGTTTCCTTCGGTTGTTTTACAATAGCTGATGTTCAGCTCAGCGGTCAAGGAGGACGTTATGGCATATGAAGCGCAGATAACCGACGCAGCGCGCGCATTCCACGACAAGATGTTCGGCGGTTTCCAGAGCGATTTCCCGCGCACCGACCCCGAGCTCATCGAGCGGTTCGACAATTGGGCATTCGACGAGGTGGTGAAGACGGTCGACCTCGACGACGAGACGCGCTACCTGGGTTGGCTTGCAACGCTTCTGGGCTGCCAGGGCATCGACGAGTTCCGCGCCATCGTGCCGGCCGCCCTGCGCAACGGGTTGACTCCCGTGCAAGTGAAGGAAGTCGTATACCAGGCGGTGGCCTACTTGGGCATCGGGCGCGTGTTCCCGTTCGTGCGCGCCACGAACGAAATATTCGAGGCTATAGGCATTGAGCTGCCCCTCGAGCCGCAGGCGCAAACCGAGCCCACGCTCGAGTCCCGGCTCGCGGGCGGCGAGCAAGCCCAGGTCGAAGCATTCGGAGAAGGCATGCGCGGCTTCGCGACCAAGGGCAATCCCGAGTACCCCTACATCAACGAATGGCTCACGGCCAATTGCTTCGGCGACTGGTACACGCGCACGGGACTCACGATGGTGCAACGCGAGCTCATAACGTTCTGCTACATCGCAGCTCAGGGAGGTTGCGAGCCCCAGCTGAAAGCCCATGCGGCCGGCAACTTCCATGTGGGGAACCCCAAGGAGCTCATGATTCGCGTGGTCGCCAGCAACCTGCCGTTCATCGGCTATCCGCGCACGCTCAATGCGCTGGCTGCGCTGGACGCCGCCGACGCTGCGGCAAAAGCAGAAGACTAACCGAGTGCAAACCTCTGGCGAGCTGAAGGAAAGCGCCTTGCCTGGAACGTCGTCGACATCCTGGGCGAGGCGTTTGCCCCCACCCCACGGTGCGAAGCACTCCTTGTAAGTTGGCTCATAATCATGCGGTTAGCCCGCATCAGCCTGCAAAAGGACGAATCGCAAAAAGGCATACTGCAAGACGAGAGCATCAGAGTCGCACAAGCGAGCAGACAAGACGAGAAAGGTACTGTTCGGCCCCAACAGCCCCGTTCAGACAAACGAGCGAGGGGCCGGCATGAACCGCAACACGAGAAAGGCGACACCATGGACCCCAACATCATCAAACGCAACGAGCTTCTGGCACAGAAGGTCATCAAAGGCCTCGAATCGCGCAACATGTCGGGCTATTATGCAGCCAACAAGAAAGAGGCGCTGGCGAAAGCCCTCGAGCTTATCCCCGAGGGCAGCAGCATCGGCATGGGCGGCGCCATGAGCGCTTTCGAAATCGGCCTCGTCGACGCGCTTAAAAACGGCAACTACAACTTCATCGACCGCGCAACGGCGAGCGACCCGCGCGAGCTCATGCTCGCGACGTACGGAGCCGACGTGTTCCTAGCAAGCGCCAACGCCATCACCGAAGACGGTGTCATGGTCAACATCGACGGAAACTCAAACCGCGTATCGGCCATTGCGCATGGCCCGCAAAAAGTCGTGTTCATCGTCGGCATGAACAAGGTGTGCGACGACCTGGACGGCGCCATGAAACGCGCCCGCAACGTAGCCGCCCCCATCAACGCGCAACGTTTCGGCCTTTCCACGCCGTGCGCCAAGACGGGCTCGTGCTTCGACTGCAAGTCGCCCGACACGATTTGCTGCCAATTCCTGATCACGCGCTTCTCGCGCCACGAAGGCCGCATCCACGTGATCCTGGTCAACGACTCGCTGGGATTCTAGGGAACACCGACTGCACCGGCCCCATCGTCCGCCTAGTCCGGGAGGGCGATGGGGCCATTCGCTTGGCTGCGAGCTAACCCGTCCCATCGCCCGCCCTCCCGGACGGCTAACCCGTCCCATCACCCTCCCGGACTAGGCTGCTAGGCTTGGAGACGGTAACGAAATGCCCTGCTACTGCGGCTTGATCAGTGCCTGCAAAAGCATTCCAGTGGGATATAGCGCGTACCGATACGGGAGACCGTTAAGAGAACGACGGCCTCCCGCTGCTTTTGATTACGCGTTTGTGCGAAGCGTTACGCCATGCTTAGCACCTTGCGTGCACCGTGGGCGGCAAGCGCAAGGCCGCCTGCTATGGAAAGCAAGCCCGGACCGGGCAGTATGAGCATGGGCACGCCGATCATGACGAGACCAGCGCCTACGGCCATCTGCGCCAAGCCGCCGAATACCGACCCAACCGAGTTCACGACCGCCGTCTGGTCGCCATAATACGTGTAGGTCTGGGTCCTGCCGCCGGCGCCGGCGCGCCTTGAAAAACGAAGATGTCACGGTATACGACAAGGCGGGTTGGATAGCCGACGGCGAGTTGTCGGCGACGACCGATTGCGCCTACATCGACGAACAGGGCCATCCTTTCCTCATGGTCGTCCTCACCGACCAGCCCGATTCGGATGCATCGAACAAACGGGCCGCTCAAATAGTCAAAAGCCTGTTTTCAATGCGCAGCTGCCTGCGTACGGCCCCGTAAACGCAGTTCTAGAAATCACTTGTATGCAGCCGGGCGGCCTTGCGGTACACGGGCTTGAGTTTGAGCGACTTCGCCGACGTTCCGACTTCGATCGATTTCGCGCCCGATTTCGACCAACCCGAAAGCACGCTCGTGATCTTCGCCTTCACCAGCACGCCGGCGGGAACGCCTGCGAGCTTCTTCGAACCGCCTGGTTTGAGCTTGATCGTCGAACCGCTTTTTACGCCGCTGTACGTTCCCCCGTCCGAGAACGTGACCTTAACCGTGAAGGCACCGCTCTTGGGATACGAACTGCCCGATGGCGCACACTTGATCGTCACCGATGAGGTGGCCTGCTTGAAGTTCCACGTTTTTACAACGCGGTCTTTCGAGACGTTCCAAGCGCGTAGCGTCAACGATCCGTTATCGGCGATGGTCAACTCGTCGGCATGCGAATAATTGCCGCTGCGGTACCTGCAGCAGGCGTTGACGCCGACGCTACGCAGGGCGTATTTCGTCGACTCGTCGAACCCTGCTCGATCATACGGCGTCGTGGAGCACGCCGGGCGCACGGATTGGCATTGGCGCGCAGTCGAGTAACGATGCATGTGCCCCGACACGAATATGACGTTCGGATACGAGCGCAAGATGCCCATGAGCTTCGCGCGCTTGTTCAAAACCGACGACGTGAACGGGTAATGGCACACCACGATGGCCATCTTGCCCTGACGCACCGTCTTGAGCAAGCGGGCGTTCAGCTGCTTGAGCATGCTATCGGTAATCACGGAGTGGCCCGCCGCGCGTACGCCGCCGACCGTCATGACGTTTGCATGCTCGAATTCGCGATACGACGTGGCTACATTGCCGTTGATTTGCTTGAAGTACTTGTAGCCGTTTGCCACCGTGAGCGTTTTGTCAACGCCGAGGTACGCCCCCATCTTGCCGGTGTCGTGGTCGCCCAGCGCCTGGATACGCGCCGCATCGGGGACGATGCTGTCGCACAGGTACTCCCATTCGCTAAATGCAACGGCATCGCCTCGGTCGGTCACATCTCCCGCAACGCACACGGCCTTGAGGTTGTCGAGACCACCGGCCCACAAAAGCGCTGCCTGTGCATCATCGTAAGCCGGCTCCCCAGGTTGCCCCATATGCGTATCGGCCAGGAAAACAAAATCTTCTGATGCGGCGTAGGCACGCATGGGAAAAAGCCACACCGTTGCCAGGATCAGCAAGAATGCCAGTAGGAACGTCCAGGCAGCGTTCATGTAGCCCGAGGTTTCATGAGCGCATGAGCACGCCTTGCATCCCTCCAGCACGGACGTCGCAGGTGTTCGTTCCTCCGGCACAAGCGCCTCGTTTCGCTGGCCCGTAGCCAACAATGTGCTGCAGCTGTGCCTCTTGCTATATGCGCTCCACATCCCCAGGCCCACCTCACGATACATATGCAGAGTTGCGGTGTTTCTCGATGGAGAGCATGAGCGCAACGTTGGCGGCTTCGGCTTTGCTCAGCTTGATGGTCGCCCCTTCGACCGGCACGTACCAGCTTTTCTGCTCAAAATAGGCGTCGAGCTCGGCAGACGAGAAGACCATGCCATGACGGGCATACACTTCGTTACGCGCAAGATACAGGGCGTGGTTATCGTATTTCTGGAGGGTTGCCGCACTGTATTTCTTGGCAGAACGATACGCAGGCACCGAATGCTTCAGCGGGACCGCGCCGTATACGCCTGATAGGAGCATGCTGCCCGAAGCCCCGTCGGGGCATTTCACCCAACCCGTCTTTTCCCCATATTGAATTTTGTAGAGCAGGTCACCGCCCGACAAGCGCAGGGCTATGGGACGCACGGACTTGCCTGCAGCTACGGTGAACGCCTTCTTCGAAAGCTTTGCACTCGTATATGCCGTAAAGGCACGGGCGGCCTTGCGCGGCTGCTTTGTAAAAGACCCGTCGGATTTCGTTACGAAGCGCAGGGCGGATGTCGTATTGCTCGCACGCTTGAGCTTTCCGTTTGCATATTGGTAGATGAAGCTCGTGCGCGACACGCCAGTCACGTTCGACACGAATTCGTATTGCACGATTATGCGATTGCCCGAAGGCAGAACGGAACCTATGCTCGAATCGGAGACCCCGCTTTTGAGCATCAAATCATTGCCGACTATCTTCGTGAACCTTTCGTCTGCATACCCCAGCACAGCTTGAAAAGCGCCTCCCAAAGTGTCAAAAGCGCTTACGAACAAATAGGGCCTGTTGTTTGCTAGAGTCACTAATACGACCTTGAACTGGTCATACGGTGCTTCGCCCTCTTCGAGGACGTAAGCCTCGGTGCCGTTAACTTGAATGGTGAGACCACTGGCGAGGCCACTGGCTAGGCCGGCAGCGCTTTCGTAGGGGGTGAGCTTTAGCATCACGGAATCCGCCACTCCGTCGCCCGTCACATCGTATTTGGCAGTCGACGCACGCTTCGCCGTGCGGTATTTCCCATCCGACCAGCCGTAACGATACAAAACGACGCTCGAAGGCTTGCCTTTGGCATTGGCGCCAGTAGCAGCGGAGCTCGACGCGGCGGTTTTCCCCGAATCGGCGGCTTGAGATTCCGAGCTCGCAGCCGCATACGCATGCCTTATCGGCGCGCAAAGCGCGCAGCAACAAACGGCGCACGCCACCAACGCCACGACAAGTGCCGTGGCAAAACTCGACCGACGTGTGACCGCGCTCATATGAAGCCTCTCGCTCATGCCAGCAAGTATAGCAAACGAGGATCGGGCCCCTCGGTTACCGCTACTCGGCCACGAGGCAGGCATCCAGCTGGGACTCGATTGCTGCGCGGTCCATGTTGCGCCCGATGAACACGAGCTTGGTCAATCGATCGCCCAGCTCCGGGTCCCAGCGCTGCGCGAGCCCGGGATTAGCCTCGAGCATCTGCTGCTGCTCAGCCTCGGGCAATGATGCCACGAAGGGCCCGTTGTCGGTAAACGAGCGCTGAGCGCCCGCCTGTTCCAGGATGAAGCACGTGTCGGGATATTCGTCGACCCACGCGAAGCCCTTCGTGCGGATGACCGTGGTCGGCCAGTTAGTCGCGAAGCCCTCGAACGCCTGGATGCTGAACGGGCGTCTGCGTTCGTACACGAACGTCGAAATGCCGTACTCCAGCACTTCGGGGTCCTCGTGTTCCTCGGGGTGCGCCAGCATTTCGAGCCAGGCGGCCGACTTGTAGGCGGCGTCGAAATCGAACCGCCCCGTGTCGAGCACCTCGGCCAGCTGCACGTTGCCCTGCTGCGCCTCGACGACGACCGCGTCCTTCTGCAGGCTACGCACGATAGCCCGCAACTCGGCCATCTGCTCGGCCGAAACGAGGTCGGCCTTGTTCAACACGAGCGTAGAGCAAAACTCGATTTGCTGTACGAGCAGGCTCTCCACATCATCCTCTTCCCAATTCTGGGCAAGGAGGCGCCTGCCGCCCTCAAACTCGTCGAGCATACGCGCACTGTCCACGACGGCCACGATGTTGTCCAGCGCCAGCAACGCCGAGCCACCATCGGAGGCCTGCTGGCAGAACTGGCTTATGGTGTAGGCGATGGGCATAGGCTCGCAAATGCCCGAAGCCTCGATGACGATGTAGTCGTACGAGCCCAACGTGGCCAATTGCGACAACTGAGCAGCCAAATCGTCCGAAAGCGTGCAGCAAATGCACCCGTTGGTCAGCGGCACGACGCTCTGCGACTGCTCCACCCCGCCCTGCTCGATGAGGTCGGCATCGATGTTGACCTCGCCGATATCGTTGACGATAACAGCGGCGCGCAACCCGTCGCTATTGGAAAGCACGTAGTTGAGCAGCGTCGTCTTGCCCGCTCCTAAGTATCCCGTCACTAAAACCACGTTAACAGGCTTCGTTTGCCCCATATTGCACATCCCTTCGCTAGCTATTTCGCGTAACATACGTTACACGTTCTTGTTCCACTTGCCCAGAAGAAACATATTGCGGATGAGAACGCCATGCAGACTCTTTGAGCAGCCCGACATCGCTACCGCTCTATGATGGCGGACGCAAGCACCGACGCCGCCTTGAGCGAGTGTTTGGAAAAGAAAGGCCAAGAAATGGACAAAGGACGCAAAGCCGAACTGCTCGAGCAGCTCGTGCGCATGCTCGAAGATGAACGCGGCCAGCGTGCGAGCAACATCGTCGCGGCCGACGACCCATGGCTGCAGTTTCGCGCGCTCGTGAACGTGCGGCCGCCCTGGCCGGCAAGCGCGGAGTTCCTCGCCGCCCAAGACGAGCTATTGCAGGGCATGATAGCCGAGGCCGGCGTGCACGGCATCGACGAGGCGGCGCCTTCGCCGACCGACGCACGCCTAAGCCTGTGGCGCGGCGACATAACCACGCTCGCTGCAGACGCCATCGTTAACGCCGCCAATTCCCAGATGCTCGGATGCTGGGCGCCGCTGCACTACTGCATCGACAACGCCATCCATACGTTCGCCGGGGTGCAACTACGCATCGAATGCGCCCGCCTCATGGCCGCGCAAGGCCACGACGAGCCAACTGGGCAGGCCAAGATGACGCCTGCCTATAACCTGCCTTCCAAGCACGTCATCCACACCGTCGGTCCCATCGCGAACGGGAACCCCACCGACGAGCATCGCGCACAGCTCTCCTCGTGTTACGAGAGCTGCCTGGATGCCGCTGCCGCCGCGGGGTTGTCTTCGGTCGCGTTCTGCTGCATCAGCACGGGTGTTTTCGGCTTCCCCCAGGACGAAGCCGCCGAAATCGCCGTGCGTACCGTGCAGAGCTGGCTCGATGCGCACGATTCCGAGATGGCAGTTGTGTTCAACGTTTTCGGCGAGAAGGACGAGCGAATCTACCGCGACATTCTGGGCCTGTAGTCCCGTTTCTCCGTGCAGCACCCACATGATGCGACGCGATTAAAGTGCGCTGCTTTCACATAACGCAATGCTATCAAGGACGACTAGACGACTCCGCGTTAAACCACCGTTAACGTGAGCTGGCATGCCATGTCCGCAGAACGAGCCGAAAGGCGTTTCCGGTACTCACCCAAGGCGACGTCGATGGCAGCTCAGCGTACAGAAGGGCGAAGCCAGCCTGGATTTGCAGGGCTTACGCCTTCTTCTGCATCGCTATGAACACGAGCGCACACACCGCGAGCAAGTACGGATAGAACAGGTACGGGATGATCTCGAACGGCGCGACGGCCAGACCCGCGGCCGCAGCGCCCGCGCTCGCGTACAGCAGCTGCGCGCCGTACGGGATGATGCCCCGCATGACC
>CAMPAJ010000019.1 GCA_946631805.1 uncultured Eggerthellaceae bacterium | reverse complement strand
CCATCCTCTACTTTAAAGAAGACTTCGAAGTCGTCGCCAACCAGATTGTCGGCGCCCATGAGCAAGCCGCCTTGTTTTTGGTCTGCAGCGTTAAAACGCGCATAGAATCCTTCATACGAATAATCTACTAGTTCCAATGTAGTGTCCTTCTGGTCTAGAGCGAGCGTGAAGGTTAAGCGTGAAGCTCTCCTCAGGCAATTTAATATAGATGATTTGCTGCTCGAGTGGCACGGGTTTTAAAAGTGCAGAATAACGGTACAATTGCCCAATGGCTACTATTACAGATCACATACTTGACGGTACCCCGATTGATGTAATCACGCGTTACGAAGGGCTTGCCGACTTTGCCGAACACACCGATTTCGGCGTCCTCGATAGAAACGTCGTCGTTATCGATACCGAGACGACGGGCCTATCGTTTTCCAAAGACGAACTCATCCAGATTGCCGCGGCGCGGATGCACTGCGGACAAATCGTCGATTGGTATGTAACGTTCGTCAATCCGGGACGGTTTCTAACCGACGATATCATTCAGCTGACCCACATCACCGATACCGATCTAATTGATGCGCCATCGCCAAACGAGGCCTTGGAAGGATTGGCGGAATTTGTGGGGGATGCTCTAGTTGTTGCGCACAACGCAACATTCGACAGAACATTTTGCACCAAACATCCTGCCGGATATCCGCTGCTCAACAATATATGGATTGACTCTCTGGACTTGTCGCGCATCGCTTTGCCGCGTCTTAAATCTCACAGGCTCCTCGATTTGGTGCGTACGTTTGATGCGCCGATTTCGACGCATCGAGCCGATGATGATGTGGCTGCGACCTGTGTGGTATACCGTATATTGTTGGCAGCAGTCGCAAACATGCCCGCATCACTTGTGAGCGAAATCGGTCAGATGGCAACGATCGAGGATTGGAATACGGGATTCGTGTTCCAGCAAATCGAGAGACTGCAAGATCTGGATTTCAAATCCGAAGACATCAAGGCACTGGACGAACAAGAAAACGCGAGCGATGACGTTTCACGTGAAACCTCCGAAGCGCACCAGGAATCATCGGACTTCGATGTCTTCGTTCAAACGTTGCTCGAAGAAAAGCAGCATGAGGAAGAGCCAGCAAAGAAACTACGGCAAAAGTTCTCGGTACGCGAAATGCGCAAAAGGCGTGTACTTACGCTACCCGCGCGCATGGCACGCAAGGACGCCGACGATTTGGTGGGTCAGCTCACGTTCCCTCCCATCGATGTAATCGGCGAGGCTTTTACATCGGACGGCTTGCTCGGCTCTATGTACGCCGATTACGAACCGCGGGCCGAGCAATTATCGATGGCCCAAAGTATTCGGTCTGCCTTTGAAAATAGCGAAAACCTTGCCGTCGAAGCCGGGACTGGCGTAGGCAAGTCGATGGCATATCTTGTTCCTGCCGCCTTGTTCGCAAAGAGCAACGATGTTTGCGTAGGAGTTGCAACTAAAACCAACTCGTTGCTCGATCAACTCGTATACAAGGAATTGCCGGCGCTCGATGAAGCGCTGCAAGACGTTTACGGACCTGATGCGAAGCTTACTTGGGCTCCTTTAAAAGGCATGTCGCATTACCCATGCCTAAGGAAGATATCGCGGCTTGTGGATAACGGCCCCGGGATGCGCGATGTGGCTGGAAAGCCCGTAAGCCAGGCCCCCTCCTTGGCAGCTTTGCTTTCATATGTGGAGCAAAGCGACTTCGACGACATGGATTCGTGCAAGATCGACTACCGCGCGCTTCCTCGATATAGCGTTACTTGTAAGAGCAGCGAATGCCTGCGGAGGAAATGCCCATTTTTCGGCAAGCTCTGTTTCGTTCATGGTGCACGGCGCCGCGCAGAGATGGCCGATGTTGTCGTAACCAATCACTCGCTTCTATTCTGCGACTTGGCAGCTGATGGCGGATTGTTGCCGACCATTCGCCATTGGATTGTCGACGAGGCCCATTCCACCGAAAACGAGGCGCGTTCCGCCTTCGCCCAGAAGGTCGATTCCGAAGCGCTCGTTCGCATAGCCGACCAAGTTAGCGACGCATCAGGCGGACGCAATGTGTTCACGCATGTGGAGCGTAGTATTGCACATGTAGAAGGCGAGCAACTGACCTTGCTCTTCGGGCTCCTTGTGAAAGCGCGCGAAGCTGGCAACGCATATGCGCAAGTAGTGAGTGAATACGCACTCCGCGTCAAAGACCTTTTGTACTTTGACCCTTCGAGTAAGGGCAAACGCAATCATTCCTATGATCAGTCGGATATTTGGCTGAACGCCGACGTACGGCATTCGCAAAAGTTCAACGACGTGGCGGCCATCGTCTTGCAACTCGTCGAAGCTTCCGACAAGCTCATCGCAAAAGCATCCGATGTTGTAGCCTACCTTGAGGGAATCGAAGAAGCAGCCGTTGCTCAGCGCGAAATAGCGTCATGCGTCATGGATGCTCGAGAGATACGCAACGCTGCGGAACTCATATTCCAAGTGGTACCGGACAATTACGTATACCAGGCAACGCTCTTCAAGAAGAAGGATCGCTTGCAAGATAGCGTGCAGGCGTTGTTGCTCGATGTGGGCGACAAGATGAACGAGACGCTCTATACGCGCACCCATTCTGTCGTGTACGCCTCGGCGACGCTTACGGTGAACGGCAAGTTCGACACGTTTGCCGATGCCGTTGGTCTGAACAAGGGGGAATTCTCGCAATCGAAGTTCATAGAGCTGGATTCGAGCTACGACTTCGACAACAACATGATTATCTACGTTGTGTCGGATATACCCGAGCCCAATGACCCCCAGTATCTTTCTGCGCTCAACGAGTTGCTTCGCCAAGTTCACCTTGCGCAAAACGGATCCATGCTCACGCTGTTCACGAATCGACGCGAGATGGAGCGATGCTACGAGGAAGTTTTTCCGGAGCTAAAGCGTGAAGGTTTGCGGCTTATTTGCCAACGTTACGGCGTATCGGTTAAGGGGCTGCGCGATGATTTCCTTGCCGACGAGCACTTGTCCTTGTTTGCGCTCAAGTCGTTCTGGGAGGGATTCGATGCTCCGGGAGCGACGCTCAAGGGCGTGGTAATACCCAAGCTTCCCTTTGGCAGGCCCACCGATCCGCTGTACTGCGAGCGTGCTTCGCGCGACGACCACGCGTGGTGGCATTATGTGTTGCCGCAAGCGGTTATCGAGACAAAGCAAGCTGCCGGGAGACTTATACGCAAACACGATGATCATGGCGTGCTCATATTGGCCGACAAGCGCTTGGTAACAAAGCGGTACGGCAAGACGTTCCTCAACTCGTTGCAAAGCAAAACGGTGCGCGTGCGAACGATGGCCGAGATAGTCGATGCACTCAGCCTCATGGCCAAGTGGTAGATTTGGTAAAGCCACGGGTTCCTGGTATTCGTCGAAAGGGCTTGGATGTCGAACGTTTTCGACCATCTGCATATTAAGCAGCATACGGCTGGTTCGTCGAACGAGCTGTCCTTCGACGTGCTGGATGCAGCCCGTTCGACATCTACCGAATCAAGCCGCAGGCGCAGAAAAGACTCCTCGTCCATTAATCCGTCGCGGGTAAATTCGGGGAGTCTTGGGAGCTACCACGGGACTACAGGTACTTCTACACTTTCGAGGCAGGCAGAGGTGACGCGGCGCAAACGCGAGCGCCGCGCGCGGTCCATACGCCTTTGGGCAGTGGCGTTCGTCGTTGTAATTGCGATGATGGTTTCTGCCGTGTACGTTGGATACCAGCAATACTCGCGAATGCAGGATTTTCAGATGCGCTTCGACGGCGTTGTGCAGCGGTTTGTAGCGGCTGACCAAGATTTGCCGGCCATGGAAGAATTCATGAGCGACCCAATATCATCGTCTCGCGATCAGCGTACACGGCTCAAAGACGATATGACGCGCGCTAATTTGGTGCTCAACAACATTATTGGAGACAAAGATCGCGTGAGCACGTACGCCATCACCAGTCGAGACAAGACGGCGATAGAACAGGTGGTGGTTGCTGCAGAAGCACGTTTGGACATGATCGACGCCGCGACGAAAACGCTCGATATAGCCGAGAATTCCGCAAGCGAAGCGTCTGAAGTCAATTCCATTTGGAATGACGTGATAGATGCCGACCAAAAAGCCCGGCAAGCAAGCTCAGCTGCAAACAACGCAAAGACCCAGGAAGAAACCGAGGCAGCACGCAAGCAGACGCAAGAGGTGGAAGACCTCATGAAATCCGCCCTTACCCAACTCGAGTCCATTGACCCAACGACAGAGAGCATGGACCTTTCGCCTCATATAGCGTACTTGCAGAAGCGAATCGAATCGCTCGACCACGCCCTGGCAACAAGCGACGCCCTTATAGCCGGCGACCGCGATAAGGCAGCGCAAGAAAACGACGCCTACAACTACAACGACAAAGAAGCCGTGGAGCTTGCGAAGCTTCTACCGCAATCGGTGAACAAGACGGTGGAAGAGTCGTTCCAAGAACAGGTTGAACCTTTGAAAGAGCAATACGCAGCCGCCCGCGACCAAGCCATAGAAGCCGACTCGCTTATTCGCCAGTACATCGGCTCGTAACGAGGCGGGCTGGTGTAGCGGCGTTGCAGATACGTTTTCGCGACTCAAACCGATGTACTCGCATGGGATATAGGTGATTAAGCGTCGAACTCCCAGCAATAAGGCGTATACTTTCCCCTAAGTATGTTCAAATTCATGCGAGTTACGATGAAGCGGAAGGTACACAAATGCCCCAGCCACTTGATTACGTAGAGTATCTATCCAAGGAAATAGGTGCACGCCCTGCAGGAACCGAAGAAGAACAGCAGGCGGCCCTTTACATTGCTGACGAATTCCAAAAAGAAGCCGGGTTCACGGCAAACATCGAGGACTTCACGAGCTCGTCGAACCTCGAAGGCGGCCGTGCCATCTTGGCCATGATCACCATCGTGGTTTCGATTCTGGCCATGCTGTTCAACATCCTGACTATTCCGGCGCTCGTGCTCGCACTCATCGCAGCCGTCATTTATGTGCTCGAGGCATACGACAAGCCGATCATTTCGAGCAGGCTGGCGCGCGGGGCAAGCCAAAACGTCGTGGCTAAGTACCAGCCATTCGGTGAAGGTGCAGAAGAAAAGCGCGGCGCCCGCCGTCGCAAGATCGTGCTCATCGCCCATTACGATACGGGCAAGGTGACGCCGGGTATTATCCAACGCGCCGAAAGCATGAACCTTCCCCTTTCCAAGGTATGCCTTGCCGGTATGGTGGCTGCACCGTTCTTCCTCTTGCTTCGCCTGTTCCTCGGCGGCACGGGTGGAGCGGGCCTCATCTTCATCAACCTGCTTACCATCATCGCCATCATTTTGGTGGCTATGCCTATAGTCAAAGCCATCCTGTACCGCGTCGCCCCCTATAACGAGGGCGCAAACAACAACGCGACCGGCGTCGCGGCTCTGCTCGAAATCGCCCAGCGCATCAATTCGGGAAGCCTGAGCGAAGCCGATCTTCTGGCGGACGAGGGCGAAGCTGTAGTTCACGGCGAGCGTGCCGCCCGTGCAGAAGGCCTGGTACCTGACGATGCGCAGCTGAACTACGAAGCAGAGATGACCGATGAGGAATTCGATAACGCGAGCGAAGAGGAGCGTCTGCTCGCGGCCAAGGCCGCGATTGCCGCATTGACGGGAAGGCCAATCGATCAGCATATTTACGCTACTCCTGCCCCGAAGGAGCAGTATGAAGAGCCCGAGTATGCGTACGAGGACTACAGCGAGCCGTCTTTTGACGACATCGAGGAAGCGCCGGTGGTCGAAAGCGCCTTTGCTCCTATAGACCCCGCAGCCTTCGCACCTGCGGTCGAAGAGGATGTGTCTGGTTTCGAGAACGCGCCGAGCTGGTTTGTCGCGGCGCAGCGCAATGCCAAGAAGAGCGAGTCGGCCAAACCGATTCAGAAGTCACGCTACACCGAAGCTATCCAGGCGGCGGAACAGCAGCTCGCCGAGCGCGAGCGCGCACGCGAGGAAGAGGAGCGGGCCGCCCGTGCGAAGGAGCAACTGGAGCGCGAAGCGGCTTCCCGTGCTGCGCTTGCAGCGATGGTGGAAGCACCTGCAGAACCCGAACCCGAAAACGAGTTCGCGGCCACGCCCGAGCAGCCGACGTTCGAAGACGTCGTTGCAGTCGAAGATGCACAGGTCGATGAAACGTACCAACCGCGATTCGAGGCGTTTTCAACGGCAGCTGATGCAGATGACGGCGCCAGCGTTGATGTTGGCGAGGGCATGCAGGCCGAACCTGATTTCGAGCAACCTGAAGAGGCTGACGATACGGAGCTCCCTGCTAAGGCGTTGGATGAAGATGCCGATGAGGCGCTGGAAATCGATAGCTCCAGGGAAAACATGGCAGGCCAGACTGGCTTGACGCTCGAACCCATTCAGAACCCCGGCACTTTCGAGGATCGTCTTGCGGATGAGCCCAAGGTCGATCTTGGGCAAACTATCGCATTTACGCCCGCGATGCTTCGCCAGGCGATTCAAGAAGAGCTCAAAGACGAGATCGCGGAAGTAATGCAAGATGATGAGCCTGCCCAAGAGGAGCAAGAGGCCGCGCAGGACAACCTTGACAACAGTGCGCGCCTACGTCTTCAGAATCTTCCGCTCGTGGACGGCCAAGACAAGAAGGAAGGCGTCCCCGAGAACACGAACCCGTCGCGTTCGGGGTTGTTCCGCATGCTCCGCACCGACGTGCCATCGCTTTCGGGCATAATCTCGCCGATACCCGTGAGCGAACCCGAACGAGGCTCGTTGCTCGAATCTTCCCAACTCCCCAAGATAACGGTCGAAGCCGACCATTCCGATGTCGACTACAGCATGGAAATCCCCGTCGTCGTAGAGAAGAAGCCGGCAAAGATCGATGTGCCGGCCGTATTCGACGAATCCGAAACAGAGGAGCCGGCCGACGGGGCGCAATCAGCTGCAACGCCTGCGCCTGGCCAAGTAGAGGTTCCCAAATCTCGTGCAGGCGGTTTCCTGAACAGGATCCGCAACAACGAGGGCGCAGAGCTCAAGGATACGCCGCAGGAGTGGCTCAACGTCGACGATGACTTCGAGGCACGTGAAGTTGGGCGCGAACGCGGCAGCTGGGAGAGCTTCCGCGACGAAGAGTCCAATGCGAACGGCCGCAAGTGGGAAGGCGGCGCGTTCTCGCGCATACGTCTGGGCCATGTAGATACGCGTTCGGGCGTCGATGAAGAGGAAGATCCTATCCAGGAAGCCATCGAGGCAACCGAAGATCACGAGCTCAACGAGGAAATCGAGCAGATCTACCACTTCCGCAATCCAGATTTCGATGCCGAAATCTGGTTCGTGGCCATTGGCTCCGACACCGAGCTGCACGATGGTGCGCGCGCCTTCGTAGAGGAGCACAAGCATGAGCTGCGTGGCGCCATGGTCATCGAACTTGAATCGCTCGGCGTTGGCGAGCTGTGCGTTGCTTCCGAGGAAGGCCAGTTCAGGAAGATGCAGGCATCGTCGCGCATCAAGCGCTTCACTCGCGGCGCTGCCGAGGCGACGGGCATAGTCCTTGGCCAGATCAAGCTTGCAACCGACAGCATCACCACCGTCATGCAGAAGTCGGGTCTACAGGCCATGCACATCCTCGGCGTCGAGGATGGGCGTCCCGCCCTGAAGGGCAGTGCCGATGACATCTACGAGAACGTCGACGAGCTGATATTCGAAGAGAACATCAATTACATCGTTGAGCTGTTAAAACAGGATTAATTGCAGGGTACGTGCCAACAAGGTGAGGGGCAAGAGGATAGCATGGTAGATGTGGCAGCAGCAATGGCCAAACGCGGCTTTAAGGAACTGACCGATGAGGACCTGTGCGGAAACGACATAAGCGTCGTAAAGTGCAGGGCTTGCAGCGGATACGGCAACTGCGGGTACAAGACGTTTCGACTGTTCGAGGGTCAACCGTATTCGGTTTGCAACTTGAGGTTGCAAAAAGTCCAAGGCAAAGAAGAAGCCTAACGGTCCGAGCGGCGCAGGGCTGTTCCTGCGCCGCTTTTTTACATTACAAGGAAACCGCGATTCTAGATGCTGTAGGTTGGACGGCAAAGGAGGGTAACCATGACGTGGGATAAAGTTATGCCGGCTCGTCCGGTGGTGGCCGTAGCAGGTGCGACGGGCGCCGTTGGCCAGGAGTTTATGCAGGTCCTGCACGATGTGGACTTCCCAGCTTCGGAAGTGCGCGCATTGGCAAGCGCCCGCTCGGCGGGAAAGAAGATCGAGTTCGGCGGTTGCGGAGACGTGCCCGCTGGCGAGCTCACGGTTCAGGAGATGACCCCCGAGGCCTTCCAGGGTGTAGACATCGCGTTGTTCTCGGCAGGTGCGGGCGTTTCCAAGCAGATGCGTCAGGCTGTAGTGGACGCCGGTGCCGTCATGGTGGACAATTCCAGCGCTTTCCGCATGGAAGAAGACGTGCCTCTGGTCGTTCCTGAAGTCAATCCCGATGACGTCAAATGGCATAGCGGTGTTATTGCCAATCCCAACTGCACGACCATCATCATGTCGCTGCCGCTCAAGGCGCTTCACGATGTGGCGCCCATCAAGCGCGTGGTTGTGTCGTCGTACCAGGCGGCAAGCGGTGCCGGCGCGCCTGCTATGGCCGAGCTGTACGACCAGACGCGCGAGTTCCTGGATGGAAAGCGCGGTGACGAGCTCACGATCAAGGCATTTGCGCATCAAATCGCCTTCAACTGCATTCCGCACATCGACGTGTTCATGGAAGACGGGTCGACCAAGGAAGAATGGAAGATGGTCGTCGAAACCAAGAAGATATTCCATGCGCCGATTGACGTTGCGCCCACGTGCGTGCGCGTTCCGTCCTTGCGCTGCCATGCCGAGTCCGTAAACGTCGAGTTCGAGGCGCCAATAACGCTCGAGCAAGCCCAGGAAGCGCTTGCCAACGCTGCCGGGGTAACGGTCATGGACGATCCGGCCAACAACGTGTATCCGATGCCCGGCATGCTGCAAGGTACCGACGATGTGTACGTCGGCCGCCTGCGCGTCGATCCGACCATCCAGAACGGTTTGCAGTTCTGGTGCGTTGGCGACCAGATTCGCAAGGGTGCGGCGCTCAATGCCGTGCAGATTGCTCAGCTGCTGGTAAAGGAGCGCTAACCGAACGTCCGCCCCGAGAGTGGCCGGCCCGCGGAGGATGGGGTGTTCACTTGGCTTCGCCTAACCTAAGTGGATTACAGGAACAGTAGCTGCAGAATCGTTCACACCCCACCCTCCGCCGGGCGGCCTCTCGGGGGCTACCTGATTGAGGCTAGCGTAAGATCGTCTATGGCTCTCTTCCTCTTCTAGCCAGGGCTACTTGGAGTAGGACGGTAGCGTGCACAAAGCATAGTGCTCCCCATAAAGTGCTACAACCATCATTGATTGGATGCGAAAGCAATTAGATTGAAGAAGAAACGACTCGATACGCTTCTTGTGGAGCGCGGATTATTTAAGACGGCAGGCGAGGTAGTGCCTGCCGTCTTGTCGCGCGAGGTCAAGGTGGGCGATGTGTATCCCACGAGCGCGGCTGTGATGGTCGACCCCGAAGTTCCGATTACGGTGAAGGGGAAAAAGCAATTCGTTTCGCGTGGAGGGGTGAAGCTCCAAGGGGCGCTCGACGCGTTCGGGCAATCTGTCGAGGGTTTGCGCTGCATCGATGTGGGGTGCTCGACGGGCGGGTTTACCGATTGCCTGCTCCAGGCGGGCGCGGCTTCGGTAGCTGCTGTTGACGTGGGGTATGGCGACTTGGCCTGGAAACTGCGCCAAGATGAGCGCGTGAGCGTATTCGAGCGCACGAACGTGCGCCTCGCCGACCCGGTGGAGCTTGGCGCGCCGTTCGACGTGATCGTTGCCGATTTGAGTTTCATCGGCCTTGCAAGTCTTGCCCCCGTGTTCGCAGCCTTGGGAAAACCCGGCTCGGTGTTCATCGGGTTAGTGAAGCCCCAGTTCGAATCCCGTCATGACGAGACGGACGAAAAGGGCGTCGTGCGCGATGAAGCCGTGCGCGCCCGTACCGTGCAGGAAGTTTCCGACGCGCTCGAGGCATGTGGATTTGCGTGCACGGGCGTTATCGAGTCGCCTATCGAGGGCAAGCGCTCGCACAACGTCGAATACCTCGTTCGCGCGGTATTGGGTTAAAGGGCTGGGCTTTCAATCCGTCCCGTCGCCCCAGGGCTTGCGGGGCGGTTCAACTGTAGTTGCGCGACACGCTTCCAGGGCGGGGGTCAGTTAGGGTTCTAGCAGCTAATCCAAGATCACGACGGCTTGCTTGCCCATTTGGTTGTAACGCGTGGTGAAGATGCCACCTGAGCGCCAGACGGTGCCAGCGAGCGAGTCGGCAACGCGGTACTTGCCGGATTCGGGGTCGTAGCCGCTGAGCACGATGGCGTGGTTGTTGGAACGAAGCGGATAACCATGCTTGTACGTGGCATAGCCAGGGCTGCCCAGGCCGATGGTCGTCCAGATAATCACTGGGTAGCCTTGGTCGAGGTACGTGCGCAGGCCCCTGAGGGACGTGCCGGTTATGTTGACGGCTACGAGCGAGGAGTCCTTCGAGCTCATGTATTTGTTAGCCGTGCGCTCGATTCCCGGCGCGCAGATAATCCAACCCGACTCGTTGCTGGGGCTGCCGATGAAGTTGTACACGCCATCGGAGCCGTAGGGGATCCAGTGGTAGGCCATGGTGGTCTTGCCGAGCTTGAAGCCCCAGTAGCGCAACTCGTTCGTGAGCGCGACCGATTCGCAGCCCGTTGGCAGCTGCGGGTTCTGCATGTAGCAGGGCACGTCGAGAACGACTTGCTCCTTCACCTTTTCTGTTCCCTGCAGCCAGAATTTCTGGGCAGGCGCGAGTTTCGCAGTCGCGTTCTTGGCCTTGAGCTTGGTTCCTTTGTCCGTGTTTCCTCCGGATACCGTGAGCATCGTGCCGGAATAGGCGTTCTTGAAACTTACGGACATATCCTCGTTAAGTACGATTGACCACTTGTTCTGCTTTTTCTTGAGGTTGTATGCATATACGATCGACGAGCGCTCCTTCTTGGAAGTGCCGGCCAAGCTCAAGACACGTTTCGTGGCGACGTTTTGGATGTAGTACAGGCCCTTGCCCGCCTTCTTCAGGCGAACCTTTTGCACGTTGGTGTCCTTCGTGCGCTTCTTGTAAATCTGCGCCTTGACGTTGTTGTGGCGCAGGCAATCTACAGGCTCTACCACGCGGCTTGGCTTCTTGCACATGGTCAGGTAGTAGACCCCGCTAAAAGCTGGGCTCACCGCGGTTGTGGGTACAAGGTTGAACAGCTGCTTCTTGCCCTTGTTCGGCTTATTCCCGAATACGTTGTCGCCGTTTTCGCATGCGGTTTTGGGGATGGCAAGGGCCAGGCCGGTCGCTTTGTTGACGAACCGGTAGCCTGTTTTGAACGAATCGATGCGCCACTTGCTCAAATTGGTCTTCTTGCTCGTCGATTGCACGATGTTCATCCCGGGAACAGCACAAGAGCGAGCGACGGCGAGGTTTTTCTTGGAATACACGTTTGTAAGGGTGTAGTAGCCCTTCCCGTCGTAGGCGATTTTGAAAGCCTGGCCAGCGACGCCGCCAGTTGCCCACATGTGGACGTTAGCGCCTGCATCCTTCGACGAGTCTTCGACCGTTACGGCCAGGCCGTTCACAGCTGCAAGGTTGAGGGCGTACGTCCCGTCTTCGATCACTTGCGTGCCAGGTTCTGCTGCGGCTGCTTTTTCGGGTACGAGCGTGAACAGCTGGCGCTTCTTGTTCGTGCGCTTTTGAATCGTTACCGAGAGTTCTTCGTTCGCCTTCTTTCCCGATGTCTGGAGCACGCGTTTCTTGTTGATTGCCGAACATATGACGTAGCCGCTGCCTTGCTTTTTGACGATCCAGCGCTGCGTCTTTGCGTTCTTGGATTGCTTCTTCCATTGTGCGACGTCGGTCCCGGCTTTGGCTTTCTTGTCGAGGCACGTCAGGTAACGGCCCGTTGAAGCGTTGCGGATGGTGGCGAACCCCTTGGCGTCGAAGGCCACGATCCAGCGCTGGGCCTTGGTGCCCCTAACCTGCTTGATCTTGGCTTCGATGCCGTTCTTTTTCGATTTCTTGTCGAGGCACACGACCCGATCGTTCGCGTACGACGAGCAAATGTAATACGTTCCAGCTGCGATATCGCCCTTGCCCGTGTAGGGTGGCGGCTCTTCGTCCACGGTTTCTTCGGCAGCGGGAGCTTGCGTGCTTTCGTCCACCGACCCAGCGGTGAGACCGGTTGCAGATGCAGGCTGAGCGAACGCTGTGCAAGCAAACACGAGCAGGACAAGCAGCCATGCGGCGGCATAGGGAACGTGCATGTTCGTCAAGCGGCGAACACAGCTAGGCAAAACGCGGTAATTCATAGTGTAATTCCTCGAGCAATTAGTTCTTCAGCGAATTCAGGGGAGCGGGCATCCGTCCGCCGCGGTGGGCGAACACGGTGCCTGCGCCGTCGTTGACGGGCATGACGGGCGCGTAGCCCAAAAGCCCGCCGAATTCCAGCCGGTCGCCAACATTCTTGCCGATGGCGGGAATCAGGCGCACGGCCGTCGTCTTGTTGTTGATCATGCCGATAGCGCATTCATCTGCGATGATGCCGAATATAGCTTCCTGCGACGTGTCGCCGGGAATGGCTATCATATCCAGGCCGACCGAGCAGACGCTGGTCATGGCCTCGAGCTTTTCCAGGCAGAGCGTGCCAGCTTCGGCAGCGCGGATCATGCCGGCGTCTTCCGATACGGGGATGAACGCACCCGAGAGCCCGCCAACCGAGCTGCTGGCCATAACGCCGCCTTTCTTGACGGCATCGTTGAGCATGGCGAGCGCAGCCGTCGTGCCGGGGCCGCCGCATGTTCCCACGCCGATGGCTTCGAGGATCTCGGCCAC
>CAMPAJ010000018.1 GCA_946631805.1 uncultured Eggerthellaceae bacterium | reverse complement strand
CGTAACCTCGTGGTCTACAGCTATCTAAAAACCGTTGCGGCCAACGCATTCAACGGCTGTGCTGCCCTGACCGACGTGTATTACTCGGCATCGCGGGACCGGTGGACGAAAATCGGCATCGCCACGGGCAACGAACCGCTGGTCAAGGCAACCAAGCATTACAATGCTGCGGGTCCGACGACTGCCTATTCCGTGAGCAACATTACAGACGAAGCGCTGTACCGCGATTATCCGACTTATCTGGCCAATCCGAGCTACAAGTCCGTGTGCAACGATTTGGAGGATGATTTCACCGAGGTCATCTACAACATGAGCGATTTGGATATCAGCTTGGCGGCTCTTAAGGAGCAGATGGCTTCGGGCGGTATTACCTACACGTTCAAGGCACTGATCCAGGTTCTAGCCAACACCGAAGCATATATGGATGACGGCTTCACATGGGAAGAGAAAAAGCTTCAGAAGGCGCTTGCGCTGGAGTTGATTCAAGAGGTCTCGGAAGGTTCCAATGCAGTAGAGGTGCGTGACCAGCTCGTAGCGGATCTGAAGAGCATCAAGGGCGTTGCCGATAAGTTCGAGTCTGCGGGTGACAAGGTTCTCAAGGACGAGTCCACGATGACCACCTTTGCGAGCGCGCTTGCCGATGTTACGCCCTACAGCTCCGCGGATGTTTACGCCATGCTCTCCACCATCGAAGAACACTGGGATCAGAACGAGGATAAGACGAGGAGCTGGACTATCAAGGGCATCTACGGCACCGTCGGTGAATCCATCGATGCGGTTGATTTCGTCTGTACCGTCGTCATCATGAACGAGTACTATCGCGAGAACATCAACATCATCATGTCGCTCCTGCCGCAGGACAGCGGGTTGTACATGGGTATAAAGCAGCTCGACAGCATGGTGAACCATGGGCTCGAGACGTACGTGAAGGAATTCTTGCAGAAGAAGGCCGTGGAAAAGATGGCAAAATACGCCTCCAAGCTCGTATTCGATAAACTGATTGGGGTGAGCAAGGGCGTGTTGAGCGCTGCGAGCGCGTATTACGAGATTATGAGCTATGCAATCGATGCGCCTTCAATCGACAGCTTGAACAAGGCTTGGTTATCGACGTCCAATGCTCTGCTTCTGCACAATACCATGACCGAGTTGAACAGCACGATTGCCAGCGCCGATGCGGCTGATCGGCCGTCCTTTATGAAGGACCACCAGCTTGTTTGCTCGATGTACTTCGCCTCGCTTAAGGCGATGGGCAAGTACGTGATCGCGGTGCAGGAAAACAAGAGCGCTTACGAGGTGCCGGTTGCGAAAGATCCCGTCTATATGACGCAAAAGCTTAATCGCTACAGCCCCAGCCTTTCCTATGCGGCCTATATCCGCTCCTGTAAGGAGCTCGTTGTCGAAGGGTAATGCAAGAGCGAACCGATTGATTAGTGGTTTCGTTTGCCCGAGTTCAGAGGCACTCAACCAGAGTTGAGTGCCTCTGGGCCGCTCACGCCTTGATGTGTATTTGGGGTCAGACCCCAAATACACATTCCCGTTGACAGTGAGACACCCAACCTGGTTGGGTGTCTCAGGCCTGCGCGCTAAACAGGTCGTCTGCCTCATTCCACGAGCCAGGCGAGCGCATCCTTGGTGGACAGCGCGGGCAGCGGCGAGTGTTTCACGAAAGCAGCGTCGTCCGACACGACGAGATCGGCGCCCATGCGGTGGGCGGCTGCGAGCACGAGGTCGTCTTCGTAATCGTCATGCAGGGTTTTGTACAGGACCGCTATGCGCGCGTCCGCCCCATCGCCGCCGACCACTTCTGCATAGTCCATGATGCTGTTTATGACGCCCCAGGCGGCCTCCCGCGTTGCCGCATCTGCCCGCTCGGGCGGAATCGCGCTCGTGCCTTGAGCGGAAGCGATTTCGTTTGCCCGTTTGAGTTCCCGGTGAACCACGTAGAACACGTCGGTGAGGGAATGGTACGCAATGCCTACGCGCAGTTGGTTTTGCTGGGCGTGTATGAGCAGCTCACGCGCTTCGGCGTAACCTGGATGGCTTCCTAGCTGGCTATTTATCCAGACGTTGGTGTCGAGCAGTATTACCCTGGGTTTAACAGGGGCGCTAGATTTGCCCGAGTTCATGGTGTGGCGCCCTCCTCATGCGCGTAAAGACGGATATTTATCGGCGTAGGCGTCGAGTTTCATATCTTCGTACGGCCGCGGTGTTACGTCGCTGGGGGAAATCCCGATGCTTTCGTAGAAGGCGGCAATCAGGTTTGGCCCTGCCATCACGAGGGATTCCGCGTTTTCGGCAGCAGGCTCGTCGGAGGCTGAATCGTCGGTGGTTTCGCCGTCCGTGCGCAGGAATTGCATCAGCCTTGCCACCGCGTCGGGGGCGTGCCTGTTGCGCGAAAGATACTCCCAGACGCATCGTACGAGCGCCGAAGGGGAAACGCTGCTTTCCCCCAAAGCCATATCGCCGGTTTTCTTGAGCCTGGGGTCTATGCGGAAATTCATTTGCGCAGTTTGCGACACGGAAATCACCTCCGCACCGATGATAACATACATATGTATATACGTATAGCAACTGATTGTGCGGATGGGCGCTCAACGGGCTGCGACCCTTTTGCACGCTGCGCGCGAAGGTAAGGCGCTCAATCTGGTTGGGTGCTTTAGACAGCCAGGTTGGGCATCTCGGTCGCAGTGCGTCTCGGTCGGGTATATGCGACGGGTTGCGACTCTTTTGCGCACTGCGCACGAAAGCGGGGTACATAACCGGGCTGGACCTCTCGAAGTGGCGATAAAAGGTAGTTGATTCTGCTCCCCTACCTTGGTTATTGATGCTGTATACTGTATACACTTTAAGCATCGAAGGAGGGGCTATGCCAACAGCGGTTGTTTCGGGGCGCGTGGACGACGCGATTCGGCAGAAGGCCGACGTCGTCATGCGCAAAGCCGGCATCACGCCTACCGAAATCATTCAAAACGTATGGGCTACGATGGCGCGCACCGGCAGCGTCCCCGAGGCGGCGCGACCTGCTCAAGAGGGGGAAGACGCTCACGTGGAGGCGTTCGCACGGCTCGAGGGTTTTCTGGGGTCATTGCCGCCGGTCAATCCGGCGTACGCCGACCTTTCCGATGACGAGATTCTTGCCTTGAGGGTTCAGGACTATGCATAGGCTCTTGCTCGACACTAACATTTTGCTCGATTGCGTCGATCCGCGCCGTGCGTTCCATGGCGATGCGCTGCGTCTGCTTGCCCAATGCAATGGCGGGGGCGATATGGGCCTGGCAAGCTCCCATTCGCTGAAGGATGTTTACTACGTCATGAGCAAGCTTTACGGCGAGCCCAGCGCACGCGAGGCCGTCCGCGCGCTTGCAGACCTTGTAGTAGTAGGCCCCGTTGGCGTAGAGGAAACGCTGATGGCGCTCGACTCGAACGAGCCCGACTTCGAGGACGGTCTCGTTCGCGCTTTTGCGGAGCTCAACGAAGCCGACTTCATCGTTTCGCGCGACCAGGAAGCGTTTCGAAAATCGCGCGTTCGCAAGGTGAGCGCTGCGGAATACCTTGATGTCGTGTGTGGGTGAGCAATCCGCGAGACGCCCAACGAGGCTGAACGTATCGGGCGTGATTTATCCCAAAGAGGCGCCCCTTTGGCCACTTGCCGGGAGCGGGTTGTCGCCCATCAAACCGTAAAGAAATGCCTGAGGTACTTGATGTGCCCGATTGTCCGGCAGAGTCGCTTGGGAAGCAGCTGGACGTACGATTCGAGCGCATCGAGCTCTTGTTTCGAAGGGTCGTCGGCTCCGTAACTGATGCGCGCATAGCTTCTGGCCAATGACGGGAATTCAGGCGCGTCGCCAACAATGCCGCCAGTTTGGTCGCTCTGAATGTTTGCGGTAAGTGCATCGCCGCTGAGCGCCTCTTGCCCGATGCGATCGGCGGTGTCAGGATGGGCTATTTGCCCCGCCATGGCGCCGTTGCCGTTATTGCGGGATTTTTTCCCAACGTAGCGTTCGAGGTTACGGGTTTGCTCGCTCGCCGCCAGAGCCAGCTCATGTGGGGTCTTCGATCCGCGCTCGATGAGCCGGGCCTTCTCCAGCACGGTGCAAATGTGGTCGAACGATTGCAGGTATTCGCCTCGAGGGCCAAGCGATTGCCACCGGCTGAGGCGCCGTTTGCGCAGGAAACGGCGCGTTGCGACGACGAATACCCAGAGGGCGGCCAAAGCTATGAGTGCGATGATCCCAATCCACCAATGCTCTTGCAGGTAGCGGATGATCGAAAGCGCTGCGCCGAAGGGCGACGTGTCGAAGGAGCCTTCGCCCAGCTGTTCTTCGGAGTCGTCGCGTTGCATATCGGACTCTCCTTCAGCGTCTTGCGTCTCATCGCCGAGCGTGCTCGAATAGTCGGTTTCGTCATTCTGGTTGCGCGAGGTGAGCGAATCGTTGCGTTGATGCAGGAAGGCGAGCACGCCCGAAACGTGGACCTCCTCGAGCGAATAGTATTCCGTGATGAGCTTGAGCTCGCGTGCGGGCGGATTGAGCGGGGCTATGATGGCCAAAAACGTTCCCGCGGCCAAGAGAGCAGCTAGGAGCGCAAGGGCGATTGCCATGCCGATCTGGGGAAGGCGCGCCGCAAGGCTCGATGCTTCGGGGGGTTCGGGTGCGGGCGAGCCGGCGCCTTCGGTCGCGTGCGGGCCGAGTTTTCCCTGTAGCGCGGCGGCTAGCGCGGTTCCCGAAGATGCGCCTGACGGCATAAGCGAGCTTTTGACCAGGTATAGCACCGCACATGCAACGACGAATAGCGCCGTGGCGACGACGAGGTCCTTGCCGTACAAGAACTGGATAGCCGCGCACGTGATGCTTCCCGCGGCGAAAGCGATGACGAGCCCGCTTCGCGTGCGCGAAAGCAGGAACACGGCAATCGCAACGGGCAGTAGGACCACGAATACGAGCGACGTGTTCTCGTAATTCTCGGCGAAGAGCGGGGTGGGGGTGAGCTGGGCGAGCACGATGCCATACGCCACCAGGGCGACGAGCAGCGCAGGGACGCCCGCCGCAAGCGTGCGCTTGCTATA
Organism: uncultured Eggerthellaceae bacterium; assembly: GCA_946631805.1. Next base: position 8,521 of record CAMPAJ010000018.1, on the reverse strand, counting down.
TCCTACGGGAAGCAATGCGGCAAGGGGCAATGCCGTAGCCGCCAGAACGAGCGGGACGTTTTCGGCTACGTCGTCGGGGATGTGAAATCCCTGTACGACGTTGAGGCCCAGGCCCAGCGCCATAAGGGCGCACAGAGCGAAATCGGGTAGCAGCGAGCGCATATAGTGGGCAAAGCTCATGGTCGGCCCCCCGCGTCTACGAGGAAGCAGAATACGCCAGCTTGGCGCAGGGTGTTCAACGACTGCTTGATAGCCTTTGTGTTCGCGCTGGCACCGATGGGAGCCAGCGCGAACATCAGGGCGTTTCGCTGGGTGTTGCGCACCTGGGCGAGCGTTTCGGCCATGCCGCTTGTGCAATGCGCCGAGCACACGGCGATGTTGTCGGCAGCCCGAAGCGTTGTGGCATGCTGACGCACGAGGAGCTCGAACGGTTCGGACGATGCGACTGAAATGCGGGGGATGCGCGTCATCAAGTTGCGGAAATCGCTTCCCCGCACGAGCGAGAACTGTTCGGCTTCGCCTTGCATGTTGAGGAAGATGACCCGTGTTTCCAAGCCTTTTTCGTGCGCGTAGGCTTCGAGCGAGAGCGCTGTCTCGATGGCGGCGTCGTAGAGGTCCATGAGGGGCTCGGCGTCGTATTCGGGCGCCGTTAGGTCTAGGAAGATGTCGAGGCTCGGTTCGGATTGCTCTTCGTAGAGCTTCGTGTAGTACGTATCGCCGCGGGCTGATAGCTTCCAATGGATGAGCTTCATGGGGTCGCCGGGGACGTAGTCGCGTACGCCGCAGTAGTCCGATCCGGGCAGCGTGCTGGGGCGCAGCGCATCCGAGACCTGCTTGGCTGCCGTGTCGGAAAGAGGCATGTCGTCGACTTCGCGCAGACGTGGCGTGACGGTTATCGTGCAGGCCGAGTCGGCGGGCACCTGTGCCTCGAACAGGCCAAGGGGGTCGTGGATGACGAGCTTTTCGAGGCCAATGCTGAACTGCCCGATGTGCCCGAAGCTCAACGAGAACGAAAAGTCCTGGTCGGCCTTGGGGTTTACTGCGATGCTCGCGCGAGTGCTGCTCGACGTGTTGCCGAACAGGTCGTGGATGGCGAAGTCCACGTCGACGCGTGGGACGAACAGGATCGAAGAGTTGCGGATGCGCAGGCGCACGTCCACCGACTCGCCGCGCACGCAGCTTTCGGCGCGCGCGAACTCGTCGAACGAGAAACAGCGCCGGCATATGCGGCAGTATGCCAGGCATAACGCGACGAGTAAGATGAAGAAGAGCGCTGGCAGGTAGCCTAGTATCGTGTTGACGAACACGGCGGGGATGCACAGCACGGCCAAAAGCGCCAGGCAGACAAGCGTGCGCAGGACGATGCGCCTTCGCGGCGTTGCGCCCGGCGTTGCGGCATCCGGCTGCGCGGAGCGTTTTTTGCCGAACGGCAGCTTGCGTTTGGGAATTGCCTTCCATGCTGCCGGCGTGCTGCGGGACGAGGTAGCCGATGTCGTCGCGTTCGCGGGGGCCATGGTTACTCCCACATGCGTTTCTGCGAGGCGATGATCCATGCGAACAGGGGCAGGCACACGAGGTTGGCGACGAGCCCGATGGGGAAGTCGAGCGGAACCCCACCTGCGACGAAGGCGATTTCCAGGAGGCTCGTGATGTCGGTGCAGGCCGTGACCAGGATGGCGCCGATGAGCGCGGCGCTCCAGAACTGCTTGGAGTACTCGGCGCCAAAAGCGCTGCGCGCAACGTACGGGGCGACGAGCGCCACCATGGCGATGGTGCCCACCTGCACTTGCGCCGAAATGATCATGACCGTTGCGCAGGCGAGCGCGACGAAGCGCAGCATCGTGGGGTTCATGCCCGAAAGGCGCATGTCGGCCTCGTCGAAGGCCACGACGTTGAGCTTGAAGCGCATGAGCGCCACGGGCGCGATCGAGACGACGAGCGCGATGGCGAGCGCGACGAGCGAGAAGGGCTCGGTGCTCACGTCGAGCATCTCGTTGATGGCGTTGAATATCTCCCAGGCATCTTCGTCGAACACGCAGTACGTGAAGAACACGATGGCCTGGCCGGCGAGCGCCGATATGACCGTGCCCGCAAGTAGCATGTCCACGACGACGAGCCGTCCTTTGCCTATGGCGAGGGCCAATCCTATGACGAGGGCCAAGACCACGAGGGCCCCGATGTAGCAGAACAGGTAGCGGAAGCCCGTCATGTAAGGGGCGCTCGCGCCGAATACGACGACGAGGGCGACAACCCCCAGCGTCACGCCATTGCCGACGCCGAGCATGGTGGGGGCGGCAATGGGGTTGCGGAACACCATCTGGTACAGGCCGCCCGACAAGGCCGTCATGGCTCCGCCTGCGATGCAGATGCCTGTAACGGCGATGCGCGCGAGCACCTGGTAATAAGCCGGGCAGCGCTCCAGCAGCTCGAGGGAAGTGTGTTGCACATCGGCCGTGAGGTTGTCGAGCGTCACTTCAACCCACAAAGACAGGGCGCCCAGCACATCGCCGTACCCGTAGATTTGCTTGACGTCTACGCCGAGGGGCAGCGAGGCGATTGATAGCACAATGAGGACGGCGAGCAGCGCGAGGCATTTGCGGACGTAGTGCCGCTTGCCGAACGATTCCCGGTAATCGTCGTATGTCGGATTACCAGCTTGCATTGCCCGTTTGCCTTTGCCTGAACAATACGATGATGAAAGCGATGACCCCGAGCGTCGTGGTGATCATCGAGATGCTGCCCGACGGCACCGTGACGTTGGAGTACGCGAAATACACGACGATCATGAACAGCGCTCCCAGCAGTCCGCTGGCGGGTAACAGGTACTTGAAGTCGGGTCCTACGAGGCGCCTGGCCAAGTGCGGGATGAGGAAACCCACGAACCCGATGCTGCCGCAAAACGCGACGACCACCGCCGTGAGCAGCGTGCAGCAGGCTACGAGGGCGGTGCGCAGCCGCGTGGTGGATATGCCCATGGACCGGGCCTCTTCCTCGTTGAAAGCAAGCAGGTTGAGCTTGTTGCGCAGCGCCAATACGACCACGAGGCACGCGATGATGGGAATGCCGATGAGGACGACGTGCAAGAGCGTGAACGTCGCATCGAAACCGCCGGCCATCGTTACGGTCAGGGCGTCGACCTGGTCGGCCGTCCCGTACGTTTGCAGGTACATGCGCACGACGACGACGAACGACGAGATGCATCCAGCGATGACCTGACCGGCGATGATCATGGCCGCATGTGATGAACGGCCATGTCCCGCCGCGAACGAGATGGCCAGGACGCACCCGACGACGAGCCCGCTGCCTGCAAGGCAGAACAGCGGACGCTGTGCTACGGCCAGCGCGTATTCCAGCGGATTCATTCTGCCGAACAGCGACCCGGATACTTCCGAAAGCGTCTGGCCCTGCATGGCGTAGCCAAGCGAGGGAATCATCGGGGCCAGGAGGATGAGCAGCACCGAGCCGAGCTGGGCGCCGCTCATGACGCCCAACGTCGAGGGCGAAGCGAGCTGGTTCTTGAGCGAGCCCTGGTATGCCGCGCCCGAAACGGCCAGTGCCGCTCCTGCCAGCATGATGATGACGTAGCGGTAGAAGATGAAGTTGATGCCGCCGATAGCCCCCTCGCCCGAGATGGCCGAAGCGATGCTCGCAATGCGCCGCTGCACCATGCTGATGAACCAGGCAAGCGAAAAGTGCTGGTTGTTCGCGTCGAACATGTAGTCGGGTAGCACCATGACGGCGGCGAGCGCGACGACGAGCGCGACTGCGAGCCGTATGATGGTTTGGGAGCGGCGGTTCGTCGTCACGCGCTGCCCCAGCGCCTGCTCCTGCGCTTCGAAGCGCTCGCGCTGATGCAACGTGACCCCGAACGCGGGTCCCTGCTGCACCGTTTTCGAGGCCGGGTCGTCCTTTGGCTTGCCGGGGTCGTATATATGCGGGGCTTCGCGCTCGACGTCGCCGAACGCCGCGCGCTCGTCTTCCGAGAACAGTGACGAGTCGCGCCATGCGCTCGGTCGGCTATCGTTTCCGCTGTCGTTCGCCATGCGAATCAGTCACCCTCTCGTCAAATTGGCTGCGAAGAAATATCCTGGCAAGAAGCGAATATACTACTTCCAGGACAAAGTGACCGTTCTCCCGCACTTCTTCTTTGTCAGCAGCTTCTTGTAGGCGGCCTTCTTTGATTTGGAGGCTATGACCTTTGCGACGACAGACGAGGTGAAGGCCCTGCTAAACGTCGTGATCTTCTTGGATTTGACCGTGATTGTCTTTGCCTTCGTGCCCTTGAAGGCCTTGGCGTCCACCCTGGTCACCGTATAGGTGCAATTGTTGAGCTTTACGGTGGCTGGAATCGTGGCTTTCGTCTTGTTCGTGGACTTGCATGCGGCATAGGCGACCGTGCGCGTTTTGTTCGAGATGACGCGGTAGCTCGCTTTTGACGTGCCGCTCCCGCCGACTTTCTTCTTGCCGTTCGCAACGCCGGCCGGTTCGAGCGTGCAGGTTCCCTTGAACGATGTGGCGCTTGATTTGGCGATACGCCAGCAACCGTATCCGCTCGGTGCGGCTGGTACGGATCCGCTGAGCTTATAGGTGCTCGTTATGCCAGGCAGTATCTTGTCGACGGGCGTGCCTTTCTTCAATATGGCCTGGCCTATGCGCTTGCCTTTCGCGTCGTTGAACGTCGCCACGCCATAGACCGTCGGGTTGGAAGGGAAGCTTCCAGCCCACGTCTTCGTCGTATGGTATACAACGCGCGTGAGGCGCGTGCAGCCCTGGAACTGCGTGGTGCCGCTTTGGGCCACCGTGCCCAGGAAGTCCACGCGTGCGAGCTTCGTGCAGTTGGCAAAGGCGTTTTCGCGAAACACGCTTGCCGAAGGCAGCGTGACGCTGGGCAGTGACGAGCAGAATGCGAAGCAGAACGCCCCGAATTTTCTCGTGGTGGTTCCCTGGAAACTCAAGCTGGCGAGCTTCGTGCAGTTTTGGAATGCGCGTGCCCCGATGTCGGTCGTGCTGGCCGGGATGGTGGCGGATGCGAGCTTCGTGCAGAAGCCGAAAGCGTACGTGCCGAGCGAGACGATGCCCTCGGGTAAGTTGACCTGCGTGAGCTTCGTGCAGGCGCCCTGCGCGCTGCTGGACCCGAACGCGCGGTTGCTCAGCGCCGTCACGCGGTATTCGATCGTCGAACCGTCGGGTTTGACGGTTGGGGGAATGGTCAAGGTGCCTTCGGTGTCGGTGGCGATGGCGGGCTGGGCTCCGTCGCCCACGCTGGCCACGCCTGGCGCGGACCCGTCCGTAGCTGTGGTGATGAGATACGTCACGCCGCCGCTCGTGAACGTGTCACCCTCCTGGGCGTGCGCTATTTCGTAAGTCGCGGTCAGCTGGCCTTGATACGCGCCTGTTCCCGTGGCAATCACGCGCATCGTTCCAATGTCGACGCAGTTCGCGTTCGCAATCCAATTGCCGGCGTCGTCCAGGCGCTCGTAGGCCAACGTGTAGTCGCTCCCGGCAGCGAGCTGTTCGCCAAGCGTCGTGCACACGATGGGTTGGGGCATCACGGCGTTGCCGGTGTAGGCGAAGGTGTCCGTTTCCAAGGTCATGCTAGCAGTGGCAAGGTCGTGTGAGTTGACGGGGTAGGCGTATAACGAGTCAGTAGGGCTGCTCGTCGCAACGGGGTTGCCTTCGTAGCCCCATGAGTCGAAGCCTTCGGGCGGTGCGATGGGAGCGCCGTCATAGACTATGGCGCCCTTCTCGTCGGAGGTCGGCATGCCCGGTTCGATGCTCGACAAGGGCGTGTCGCTGCGCACGCAGACGCTGCCCAGGGCGTCGGCCCCCGCCTCTGCGTCTTGCTGGCTTGCGTAATACGTTATCGTGAAGTACAGGATGGGGTTGGAAGAGCGGAACTCGTAGTACACGTCCGTTGCCGACCCGTAGTTCTTCCACGAGGGGATGATCTTCTTGCCCCGGTATACGACGGTTGCGAGCTTTTCGCAGTTGTCGAAGTAGCGGGTGCCTATGAGCTCGTCGGGAAACGAGGCGACGTTACCCAGGAATTCGACGAACTCCAAGTTCGAGCAGCCGGCGAAGCAATACCCCCCGAAGCTGCTCGAAGCCGCCGTAAGCGCTGGGACGTGCGCGCTCTTGAGGCCTTTGCAATTGGTAAACGCGTATTGTCCGAGGAATTCGAGGCTTTCGCCTTCGAACGAAAGGTCGACGAGCGCTGATTGGCCCGCAAACGCGTACACGCCTACCGAATGCAGCGATGCGGGAAAGCGCATCTGCGAAAGCGCACCGTTGGCATTGGGCGTTTCGAATGCGTGGCCTTCGATGTAGGAGAGCTGGGGTGTTCCTTGGAAGTCGACCGAGGTCAGATTGTAGCAGCAGTAAAACGCATACGAGCGTATGCGCGTGAGCGTCGAGGGCAGAACTACGCGGCTGATGCGCGAGAGCCTGAAAGAGTTGGCCGCGCACCACGTGACTTCATATGCGGTCCCGTCGTGCTCGACGCGCTCGGGTATGGTGACGGCCCCCGAATACGCTGTATCGAGCGCCGCTGAAGAGCCGTTGCCCACTTGCACCGATCCGGGCGCATCGTCCGCTGGATCTGCGAGCACTTTAAAATGCAACGTTGTTCCGATGTCGACGGTTGCGCCCTCGACGGTGCCGGTCGTCGCGTCGAACTCGTCGCACGGGTTGGCGAACGCCGTCGAATGAATCGCTGCCGTGAGTGACATTGCGGCAAACAATGCGATGAGCACCGTTAGGGCCTGTATGCCTGCTGCCTGCGGGTATACGCGTACCTTCGCGTGAGGGTTAGTCGTTTTCTGCATAGCTTCCATCCAAGATTTTGTCGATGTCGGGCTCGTATCCGTCATAAAACGTTTCGTAGAACGAGGAAATTCGGTCGGCTAGCACGGTGTCGTCCAGCCCCCAGAAACGGTTGGCAATCCATGTGGCTTCGAGCGGCGCCTCGATTGAGCCGTCCGTCCAGCTTCCCACGTAACCGCAGGGGTTGACGATAATCTCGTAGGGGACATCGCCCCTCACTGTCGAGTACACGATGCTCTCGCCGTGCTTCCCGCTGTATTTGCGCCCGAACCCCGAAGCCGAAGGGGTCGTTTCGTGCTGGTACAGCGTGTAAAGCCCGTCCTCTTCCTGGCGTGCGGCTTCAAGCGCGCGGGCGATGGCGCTGTTCTTGACGATGACCGTGTTGAAATCGTCGCTACCCAGCGGATGGAGGTCGTCGGGGTTGATGCCGCCGCGGTCGACAGCGTCGCGCCCGTTCGTAAGCGTGTAGAACGCGCGGTAACGCGGGTAGCTGCCTCCGCCGCGCGCCTCGTCGACGTCGACGCAGAAGTTTTTCCAGGTATACGAAACCTGGTTTTGGTTGAGCGTGAGCACGGGCTGCACGAGCTGGGTGCTCAGAGGGCCGTATGCTGCCGCGTTGTTGACGACGCCGCCGACGCCCATGTAGTACGAAAGCGGGCTCCATGACCAGCCCGTGTTCGTGTAGGCGGCGCCCACGTCTTCGAACAGGGTGGAGCTTTCGTAGCGTGCGGTGACCGCTGCGTCGTCGTCCCATCCGCTTATGTAGAGTGTCCACATTTGGGGGCTGGCGGGGTTATCGGCCGTGGCGAGCCGGGTGGGGTCGTTGCTGTTGTAGTCGACGGAAGCGTACGTTGCCACACCGCCTCCATGCGCCGCTTCGGCTTCTGCGACGAGCGAGTTGACGAAGTCCAGGTACTCGTTCGCGCGCGTTTCGGATGCGCCGTCCGTTGCCTCCGAGAGCATCCTGGCCAGGCATTGGAACTCGGTGGCGATGTTCAGGGCGCTTGTGGGTTTGGGGAGGGTGATGACGCTCATGTCGGGGCGGTTCTGCAATATGAGCCGTTCGAGGTCGGAGTTCAACTGGCCCGAGAACACCACGCAGGCGTCGGGATTTGCGCGGATGATGGCTTCTGCGTCAGTTTGCGTCGTCGTGGCCCCATCGCCTGACCAGAGCGCCGGCACTTCGGTGATGCCCTTGCGTGCGAATACCGTTTGAATGGGCTCGCGGCCGAGGTAATCCTCAGACGACCCGACGAGCGTGCCGCTTTCGCCTAAGATTTGCGTTATGGTCGCAAGCTCCCCGACGGTTGCGATGGTGCGTATGTTGGAGGGAAGGTCTTCGGCGTCGCCGTACGTTGAGTCGTAGACGCGTTCGAGGTACGTATCGTCATCGGGGTTGGCGGGCCGTATCCCCTCGTTCGTCCCCGGGTCCTGGTTTGTGGGACCGTCTTCGCCGCCTTCGAAATTGCCTCCGTCATCGGCGCTCGTTTGCGGTTGTTGGGCATCGCTCCAAGCTGCTTCGCCGACTTGGTCGGGACGCTTGTCCTCACCGCCGCCTTGTGCCTGTGGTGCTGGGTTGTTCGTAGTGTTGCGCTGCCCGTACTCCGTTGCGCGGACCGCGGGGGCGTCATCCGTGCCCGTGCGGTCGGGCAAGTCGAATTGGAATACGTCTTCCCAGGGCGTGGGCTCGTTTGATTCC